>NZ_JSYF01000384.1:0-8704 GCF_054824225.1 Pontibacter sp. HJ8 | reverse complement strand
CAAGGTATAGCGAACAGGTACTGTTCTACCGTTCTGCTTACCTGGAGACCATTTCGGCATTGTTTTCACAACACGCATGGCTTCTTCGTCTGTACCGGAGCCCAGGCTTTTTACAATCTGAATTTCAGATATCTCACCTGTTTTGCTTACTACAAACGATAGAACTACCAGACCTTCTACGCCGGCTCTTTGAGCAGCTGCAGGGTAGCGGATGTTCTTGCCAAGATACTTTAACATTTCGCCTTCACCACCTGGGAATTCAGGCATCTGCTCTACGTAGGTATATGGCTTCTCTTCTACTACTTCGGCTACTACATCGCTTGTGCCGTCGATGTCACCCAAATCCAGTGGGGCGCCTTTTACACCTTCCACTGTTTTCGTTCCGATGTCTGCTTCTTCCAGCTCTGTCTGATCCGGAACTTTTTCTTCTTCCTGTACCTCATTATCACGCTTTACAACTGGAGGCGTGAATTTCACCTGTGCACGCACGGGTGGTGGTGGTGGTGGAAGATCTGGTGGCGGCGGAGGCGGCGGTGGCGTTGTCTCATCTAGTGGTGGCGGTGGGGCCAGGTCTACTTCTGTTACAATTCGGTCTACCACTTGTTCTTGGTCCTGGTCTCCTTTGATCATTTTGGCAATCAAAGGAATACTGAGGAAGAGGAAGAACAATACAATTGCTACAGTTGCGGCAATTGTGATATGCTTGTTGTAAATTTTGCGAAGTAGGTAGGCACCGTACGCCCTGTTTCGTCCTTCAAAGACGATGTCATCGAGCGATGCTTTTGCTAACTTGCTAACTTCCATATCTTATTTTCCTATTTGTTCTTGTACCAGTTTCTTGTCTGACTCGGCAATATCTACCATGGCAAACCTCTTGGTATCGGTTATTTTTAACTCGTCCAGGATATCCACTACGTTTTTATAGCGGGCTTCCTCCGTTGGCTTCACCATTACCGTCATCTTATCATTTGATTTCACTTGTGGTGATACCAAAATCTTACGGATGCCGGTTGGCGCATAGCTCGACTCGACTACTTCTGGATTATCTTCCGCCAGGCCAAAGTAGTAGTACAGCTTGTTATCCCCGCCAAGTATAATAGTCAAGGCGTTACTGGCTTTCAAGGCTATCTGTTCCTCCGGATTGTCAACCTTCTTTGGCATGTTTATCTCCATGGTCTGCGGCTTGTTGAAAGTCGTGGTAAGCATGAAGAACGTAATCAGAAGGGCGGCAAGGTCTACCAGCGGTGTCATGTCAATTTTGGTCGACTGGCGTTTGGCGCGTTTTTTACCACCTTTGCCAGAGTCGGCCTTTTGTTGCATTTCTGCCATTTTCTTATCTCCTTCCTAATTAAAGATTCGTTGGCTTTACCTCCATGTCGGTAATCAGGTTAAACCTGTCTACCTTCTTCTCCTGCAGGATATCCATTACTCGCTTAATTGTTGGGTAGCTCACATCCTGGTCACCTTTGATAGCAATTACTACCTGAGGGTTTGTAAGACGTGTTTGCAATACCCAGTCACCAAGCTCATTACGAGCAGAGTCAATTGGAATTCCAGGCTGGTTCACTTCCTTTCGAGCATTTGATTCCATAGCCAGGAAAGGTTGCAGTTGGTTTATCGGTACACCGAAGTTACTCAGAAGAGAGAATGTTTTTTTCTCTTCTGCCGTAAAGCCAACTCCATACTTACCTGCTATCTTGTCAAGTAATGCTTCCTTTGTCTGCTGTCCGTCTACCCCAAAGAACACCCGGTCATTTTTATCAACCGTAATGGTTATTACGTTAATATCCGGGATCTTAATTTCTGAAGCAGATGAAGGTGTGTCTACTATAACAGCCTCGTCTGGTCGGGCTGTTGCAGTCAGCATAAAGAAAGTAACCAGCAAGAAGAATAAGTCCACCATTGGCGTCATGTCCAATGAAGGGTTCGTTCTTTTTACTTTTACTTTAGGCATCTTATCTGGTTAAATACAGTTTAACTTATACAGTTTGTTGTCTAACAGCTGGCGTGTCGTGCTGCGCTGTGAAAGTAGACACCATGCTGAAACCAGCTTCGTCGATGCCGTAAGTCAGCTCATCGATTTTGCTTGTAAAGTAGTTGTAGGCGATGATCGCGATGGTAGAACCTGTGATACCAAGAGCCGTGTTGATAAGGGCCTCAGAGATACCGTTTGCAAGAGCTACTGAGTCAGGAGCACCTGAAGTTGCAAGAGCCGAGAAGGCCTTGATCATACCAAGTACCGTACCGATCAAACCAACCAGTGTAGAGATAGAAGCGATAGTTGAAATAACTACCAGGTTTTTCTCCAGCATTGGCAGCTCAAGAGAAGTAGATTCCTCGATTTCTTTCTGGATAGAGGCTACTTTCTCTGCTTTCAGCAGTTCTGGCTCGCTTTGCATTTCTTTGTACTTCAGCAGGCCGGATTTTACTACGTTAGCAACGGAACCTTTTTGAGCATCGCAGGCAGCGATAGCACCGTTGATGTCATGCTGCTTCAGTCTGCTTGAAATGTTGCGTACGAATTCAGCTACGCTTTTTGTACCCTTTGCTTTGCTGATGGTAAGCGCACGCTCAATTGCGAAGATGAATACCAGCAGGTTGAGAGCTAGCAAAAGAGGTACTACCCATCCACCTTTGTAAACGATGCCAAGGTAGTTGCCCGGAAGTGGGTGGTTGTTCGGATCGTTGCCTTCGAAGTTGGCAGGGTTGCCAAAAACGAACATATAGATAAGCACACATGCTACCAGCGCAAGCGGAATAACAATACTCGCAAATACGCCGCCAATCGGGCTTGCTTTTTTCTCTACATTAGCATCTTTGCTCACTACTGCAGTCTTTTTTTCCATTTTGTTTAAAAGTTTAAAGTTTAGCTGTTTGTGTTGTAATTATTGTTGTTTGTGTAATATAAGAATGTAATTGTTTCAGATTTAGTTCTTTGTTGGTTTTGCAATTTCTGCTTTTTCTTCTGTTTTCAAAGGTTTTGAAGCTCTAAATTTATAAATTCTATTCGGAATAGCTATTACTCCAATAAAATTCCTGTTTAAGTACCTCAATTATCAAAGACTATACTGCGCCTTTACAAATATATCCAATATAAAGTTTTATCCAAAGTTTAAACTTCGTTCTTCAATGCTGGTCCTATCTCTTTGCTTTGGCCTTCTGGGGGTGATTTTGCAGCGGACTGATCCGCCTGACTGAGCTCGTACGTAATGCTATATATGTACGTAATGCAATATATTTAGGGTGATGTGACCTGCTATGCTTTTATCCAGGCTATGCAAGCCCGCTTGTGCAATTGTGAAAGAACAAGGTATGTAAAGGGGTACTACAACAAATAAAAGAACTCAATTAAGCTTGCTGGTAGGGGTGGGGTCACAATTCAGAGCCATAAATATATCAAGTCAATTTTAAACTTGTATGCATGCCTATAGTTTTTTTGCTTCATTCCAGTAAAAATCCATCTCTTTCAATGTCATGTCCTGCAATTGCTTGCCTGCCTTTGCTGCTTCACGTTCGATAAACTGAAACCGGTCGATGAATTTAAGATTAGTTTTTTCAAGCGCTTCTTCCGGATTGATCTCTATAAATCTGGCAAAATTAATGAGCGAGAATAGTAGATCACCAAACTCAGCAGTAGCCTTCTCGTGGTCTATCGTATTGGTGTCTAGAATGTTAAACTCTGATTCGAACTCATTTAGTTCCTCCTGTACCTTTTGCCATACCTGAGATTTTTCATCCCAGTCGAAGCCGGCACCACGGGCTTTCTCCTGTATGCGCATAGCCTTTACGAGTGCCGGCAGTGAACCAGGTACTCCGCCCAGTACCGATTTGTTGCCTTCCTTGAGCTTCAGCTTTTCCCAGTTTTGTTTTACTTCTTCTTCCGTGTTGGCAGTTACGTCTCCGTATATGTGCGGATGCCGGAAGATAAGCTTCTCACAGAGCGAGTTGAGCACATCGGCTATGTCGAACGCCTGTTGTTCTGAGGCAATTTTGGCATAGAAGACCATGTGCAGCATAATATCGCCGATTTCCTTCTTGATCTCCTGCATGTCCTGGCGGAGTATGGCATCGGATAGCTCATAGGTTTCCTCGATCGTGAGGTGGCGTAAACTACTGAGTGTCTGTTTTCTGTCCCAGGGGCATTTTTCACGCAGCTCGTCCATCACATCCAGGATGCGGTTGAAGGCCTGGAGCTGGCGTCCGCGGGGCGTATCATCAAATTGTATGCTATTCATAAAGGCAAATATACTAAATTCTGGTTGGAGGTAGTTGTAAGTGCGTTGTGTACTACTTGGTATGATGAGCAGGCAGGTGTTTTTGCATAAAAAATTTAGATAATTTTTTTGATAGCTTGCTGATATACGCTGTCGGCCAAGACGGGTGGGTAGAAATGAGTATAAAATTCTCTTAGTAAAAACTAAATTATTACTTTTGCAGCTGAAATCTATATACGACGAGTGGCATTAATAAAATCAATTTCAGGAATTAGAGGTACGATTGGCGGGCAGGCTGGTGACGCGCTCACTCCGGTGGACGTTGTGAAATTTGCCGCTGCTTTCGGTACCTGGGTGTTGCAGACAACCAACAACAATACGATTGTAGTGGGGCGCGACGCACGCATATCCGGCGATATGGTCAATAAGCTGGTATGTGCTACCTTACAGGGTCTGGGCATTCATATTATAGATCTGGGCTTATCTACTACGCCTACTGTAGAGATGGCCGTGCCAGACCGCAAAGCAGGAGGGGGTATCATTCTGACGGCCAGCCATAATCCAAAACAATGGAACGCTCTAAAGCTGCTTAACCAGAAGGGGGAGTTTATCTCGGACGAAGAAGGCAAACTGGTGCTGGAGCTGGCTGAGCAGGAAGCATTTGATTTTGCCCAGGTGAATGACCTAGGAAGCTATCAGCAAAGTGACGAAGATCTGAAAAAGCACATCGATGCCATACTGGCGCTGCCCCTGGTAGATGTAGAAGCCATCAAAGCCAAGGATTTCAGCGTAGCGATTGACTGTGTGAACTCCAGCGGAGGTATAGCCGTGCCGATGCTGCTCGAAGCACTGGGCGTAAATAAAATTGAAAAGCTCTTTTGTGAGCCGGATGGTAACTTTGCCCACAACCCGGAACCACTTCCGGAGAACCTGCGCGAAATTTCCCGTGTAATCGAAAAAGGCAAATTCGACCTGGGCATTGTCGTAGATCCGGATGTAGACCGCCTGGCGCTGATCAACGAAGACGGCAGCATGTTCGGGGAAGAATATACCCTGGTCGCCGTTGCGGATTATGTACTGAAGAACCAGGTGGGCAACACGGTTTCCAATCTTTCTTCTACCAGAGCCCTGTGCGATGTGACCGAGAAAGCAGGAGGCAGCTACTATGCAGCCGCCGTAGGCGAGGTGAATGTGGTGAACATGATGAAGGCACAGAATGCCATCATTGGCGGAGAAGGCAACGGGGGGATCATCTATCCGGAGCTGCACTATGGCCGGGATGCTCTGGTAGGTATAGCGTTGTTTCTGACGCACCTGGCCAAGGCCGATATGAGCATGACACGCCTGAGAGCTTCTTATCCAAGCTATTATATCTCAAAAAATAAGATAGAGCTGACGCCGGATGTGAACGTGGATGAGGTACTGCGCCAGATGCAGGAGCGTTACGCCAAGCAGCCGATCAACACGATTGATGGCGTAAAGATAGAGTTTGGCAAAGAATGGGTGCATCTGCGCAAGTCCAACACAGAGCCGATTATCCGTATCTATGCCGAGTCAGACAGCAACGCAACTGCTGATCACCTGGCCAACAAGATCATCGACGATATAAGAGAAATCATTTCTGTTAAGTCCTGATGAGCTGTTGTTGTAGATACCGATCCCAATAGACAAAACTGGCTGCGCCAGGAGAAGAGAACTATATTCTTTCCTCCTGGCGCAACTTTTTTTTATACTTTAGTAGTTCGAATAGAATACAGATTAAACAATAATGACATGCGCGTTTATTTAGACAATGCTGCTACCACTCCTTTAGACAAGGAAGTTTTTGATGCCATGGCGCCTTTTATGCTGGAGCACTTCGGTAATCCCTCCTCCATACACGCACACGGGCGCGAAGTGAGGTCAGCGATCGAAAAAGCCCGCAGAACCGTAGCGACACTGCTCAATACTTCGCCAGCCGAAATCTTCTTCACCTCCGGTGGTACCGAGGCTGACAACGCCGCCATTGTCTGTACCTGCCGTTCACTGGGCATTACGCATGCCGTTTCAACGCAGCTGGAGCACCATGCGGTGCTGCATACCCTGGAAATGCTCGAAAAGAACGGAGAGATGAACGTGAGCTACCTGCGTCACGACAAGCGTGGTGTACTCGACCTGGAGCACCTGGAAGAGCTGCTGGCGTCTAACCCCAGAACGCTGGTGTCGATCATGCATGCCAACAACGAGATCGGGACGCTCAACGACATTGAGGCGATCGGAGCAATCTGCAAAAAGTATGATGCCATCTTCCATTCCGATACGGTGCAGACAATGGGGCACTACAAGCACGACCTGCAGCAGGTGGGGGCAAACTTCATCGTAGGTTCGAGCCATAAATTCCACGGGCCGAAAGGCGTTGGCTTCCTGTACTGTGATGCCGGCACCAAGATACAGCCGCTTATTCAGGGTGGGGCGCAGGAGCGCAACATGCGGGGCGGTACCGAGAACGTGTACGGCATCATTGGCCTGGCCAAGGCACTGGAAATTGCTTACCGCGACATGGTGGAGCATGCAAAGCATATTCAAAGCCTGAAAGACCGGATGATCTTTAAACTCAGGGAGCAGCTGGAGGATGTCAGCTTCAACGGTATGTCTGAGTTTGGCGATAAGAGCCTCTACACGGTACTCAACGTAAGCCTGCCGGCATCGGATATCAATGAGATGCTGCTCTTCAGCTTAGACATAAACAAAATATCAGCCTCGGGTGGAAGTGCCTGCAGCAGTGGTGCCAATGCCGGTTCACATGTGCTGCGTGCCCTGGGTGTAGACCCGGCCCGTGGTTCAGTCCGCTTCTCGTTCAGCAAGTATAACACAGTTGATGAGATAGACTATGTAGCGGAGACGCTGGCAAAAATGTATAAGAAAGTGCTGGTCTAACAATTGGCTGCTTATGGTATAAATAAAGGCTCCGGTAGAAATGCTGGAGCCTTTGTTTATACCTGGAATACGTATTGAAACATATAAATTAAAAGGATGAAAAGTATAGGTGTTTTCTGTGGGGCCAATGTGGGCAATGAGACCTACCAGGTGGAAGCTGAGAAACTGGGCCGCCTAATGGCAGAGCAAGGTATAGGATTGGTGTATGGAGGAGGCAAAGTGGGGCTGATGGGCGTGATCGCGGATGCCGTGCTGGCAACAGGTGGTACAGCGGTAGGGGTAATTCCGCAAAGCCTGATGGACCGGGAGGTAGGGCATACCGGCCTGCAGGAATTAATAGTGGTGGAAACCATGCACGAGCGCAAAGCCATTATGGCAGCCCGTTCCGATGCCTTCGTGGCCATGCCCGGTGGTTTCGGCACTTTCGACGAGATCTGCGAGATTATTACCTGGAATCAGCTGGGCATCATCCGAAAGCCGGTAGCCTTTTATAATGTGAATGGCTACTACGACAAGTTCTTTGAAATGATCGACCACACGGTTGCCGAAGGCTTCGTGAAAGCGGACCAGCGCCAGAACCTGATCGTAGAGTCTGACCCGGAACTGTTACTGCAGAAGCTTCGGGCCTATTCCGATGCCACTTCCGATTACTGGGTCGATTTTAAGCGGATCTAATTGATGATTTGAGGATTTGGAAATGTTTAGATGAATTTTCGAATCCAGCGCCCAAGCGGCTTCGGTCATAGCTCGGCGATTTTTACCTGAATCTGCGATAACAATACTTTTAAAAAGAAGCACCGCTGCAAAATCTTGCAGCGGTGCTTCTTTTTATACCTGTGAATTCATTCTCAAATCTCCACATTTCCAAATCTTCAAATCATCACTAGTGCTGGAGCACCAACTCCTTCACAGCCTCCACCCACATCGGATTGGAGTTCAGGCTCTCTACCAGCTGCCACTTCTCTCCGCCGGCTTCCAGGAACATCTCCCTGAATTCCTCGCCTACCTCAATTGTGGTCTCGAGGCAGTCGGCTACGAAGGCGGGACTATACGCCAGCACTTTTTTGATTCCTTTTGCAGGAAGTGTTTTCAAGACTTCGTCGGTATACGGCTGCAACCACGGATCTTTCAGGAGCCTGGACTGGAAGGTCACGGTATACTGGTCTTCGCGCAGGCCCAGTTGCTCGGCCAGCATGCGGGAGGTCGCGAAACAGGATGCCCGGTAGCAATACTTATTGCGCTTGTTGTAGGAGTTGCAGCAGGCCCCGAGCTGGCAGTAGCCTTTGTCACTGCCTTTCAGTACCTGTCGTTCCGGCAGGCCGTGGTAGCTGAAAATGACATGATCGTAGGTATCCTGGGCCATGTGCTGCTTGCCCAGCGCTGCAAAAGCGTTGATAAAGCCGGGGTCGTCGCAGAACGAAGAAATGAAATTGATGCTAGGTATAACCCACCATTCCTTGACGATCTCCATGATCTTGTCCTGCACAGAGCCCGTAGATGCGGCCGCATACTGCGGGAACAGGGGTAGCACAATGATACGGTCCACACTTTTCTCCCGAAGTTCTTCCAGGGCA
>NZ_JSYF01000383.1:0-6725 GCF_054824225.1 Pontibacter sp. HJ8 | reverse complement strand
AGGCCAGAAAAGCAGCGACTGTGACCACCCATAATAGCACGATCGGCCAGTTAAAGCGTTCCTCGACAGGAGCCAGTTCAGTTTGGGTACGTAAGATCAGGGGCTCCTGCACGTTGTTCACCAGTTGCCGGAGCACGACGGAATCTGCTTTGGCAAATACCTGCACGGTATCCTGTCCATGCAACACGAAGGCCGGCAGCGCCAGCGTTTGTACAGGCTCCATCTCAAAAGTGCGTAGCAGGTATACGGTACTATCGGAACTGATGCCAGCGCGCGTAGCGGTAGGGTAGTAGGTTTGACCCACGAGCTCAAAGGGGTGAAAATTGTAGGATGAGTCTGGAAGAATCACTTCCTGGGGAGCAGCATGCTGGTGCACCAGGGTATAGCTGAGCACCTCCCCAATCCGGATGGTATCCCGGTTGAAACTGCCCACAGGAGGCTGCACCAGTTGTGCCTGCACTGTCCCTGTCAGCAGGATAAATAATACCGGAAGCAGCAGGTAGTTACGCACTTTTCTTTGTCGTTCTGTTTCGGAGCCTGAACAGGTTGACCAACTGGGGCACGTAGTCTTCGTTGGTCTGTATCGCCAGGTAATTGGCCTGGTATTTCTGGCAGATGCGGATAATGCGGTTCTGATTCTCCTTGTACTGGGATAAATGATAGGTTTGGAAAGCGGCGCCCGACGTATTGAGCCATACGGTTTTACCCGTTTCTTTGTCCACAACAGGCACAATGCCCAGTCCCGGAATACTGCGCTCCCGTACATCCAGCAGCTGGATCACGATCAGGTCATGCTTTTTGGCCAGCATGGAGAGCTCCTTCTCATAATGCACATCTATAAAGTCTGAGATCAGCAGGATGATACTGCGTCTTTTTACAATGTCGAGGGTAAGTTTTATACCGGCTGCCAGGTTGGTCCTGGCTGATTTGGGCTGTAACTCGCGCAGAGCCTTGATGATGGCATAGGCCTGCTCGATCCCTTTGGCCGGCTTGATATATTTTTCTTTCTGGTCACTGATGCAAATGATGCCGATCTGGCTCTGTTGCCTGGCTGCCGCTAAGGCCAGTACACCGCATATTTCTTTGCCCACGTCCAACTTTTGTTGTTTGCCGGTACCAATGGTCTGCGAAGCACTCACATCCAGCATCAGAAACACGGACTGTTCTTTCTCTTCGCGGTACGTTTTTACGAAAGTACCATGGCCTTTAGCCGACACGTTCCAGTCTATGGAGCGCACATCATCTCCGTATTGGTAGGACCGAACATCATCAAATTCCAGCCCCGTACCTTTGAATACAGAACGGAAGTCCCCCTGCATTTGAGAATTGATGGCCTTTCTGATGCGTATCTCGTACTTTCGCAGCTTTTGTACAAGCTCTTTCATATCTTAGTGCCGTGGCGTCAGATTTTAAAATTAGGACATATTCCTGTAAATTACATCCGTGAAAAGACTTTTCTGCATTCTTTCTTTGGCTTTGCTGTTGGGCTGCCAGAAACAAACAACCCAAGCACCTGATAACCTGGTCCCTCAGGAAACGATGGTGCAGATCCTGGCGGATGTCCATATTGCAGAAGCGCTGATCGAAAATCGGGTCATTTATCCCGACACCGCTTTGATGACTTATAACCAGCAGCAGCAACGGATCCTGGCGTCCCACAACGTGTCAGAAGAGGATTTCCGTAAAACGTACAATTACTACCTGGAGAATCTGACGTTGATGGACAAGCTATACGAGGTCGTTCTGGACACGCTGAGTGTGCGGGAAGCGAAGGCTCGGGCGGCCAATGGTCTTCCCGAGGAAAATCCACAACCTAAGAGAAGCGATTTTAAAGGCCAACCGGAAATGGCCCGTTAACCTAGTCTTTACATAAGCTTGCTGCCATTGGGCACCTGGCCTGCTGGCTGAGCCAGTACAATATCGCCGTTTTCGTCCGCAAAACCTGTTACGAGCACTTCCGAAATATACTTCCCAATCTGTTTTTTGCCGAGGTTGGTGACGCAAAGCACCTGTCTGCCTGGCAGCGCTTCTTTTGTATAATGTTTTGTGATCTGCGCACTCGATCTCTTCAGACCGAGCGGCCCCAGATCAACAACCAGTTTGAAGGCCGGCTTCCGCGCTTCCAGAAAGTCCGTTGCCTCTACTATGGTACCTACCCGGATGTCCGTTTGTTCAAAGTGCTGCCAGGTGATCATCATGTCCATGGGTTCAGTCGGTGCGTGCATGGTGCTTCAATTTTTAAAAAACAAGATACAGATTCTTTCCTAAATCCTGTCGGCTTTGTGCTCTTTTCCATCCTGTCTGCTTCCTACTCGTGCCTCAAGGTTTATGCAGTCACCCTGCAGTAACATTCGGTTTTGGCTAGCGTATCCTAAGCAACTGGCTTTCTTCCTGTTTTTCAGGGTAGAAGTATAAGCCCGTTTATCGGTAGCACAAAAACAAAAACTATGAAAAGAGAATCAGGAGCAAGCTTGTCCGTATGGGTGGAAAACATCACTATGCCTGTCACCACTCCCTTGCATGAAAATGTAAAGTGTGATGTATGTGTCGTGGGGGGTGGTATTGCCGGTATCACGACGGCTTATTTATTGGCCAAAGAAGGCAAAGATGTGGTAGTGGTAGAGGCCAAAGAAATCGGGGGAGGCGAAACCGGCCGCACTACCGCCCACCTGTCCAATGCACTTGATGACGGCTTTGATGAACTCATCCGCTTATTTGGCGTGGAAGGTACCCGGATGGCAGTACAGAGTCATGGAAAGGCGATCGATAAGATAGAAGAGATCATAAAAGATGAAAAGATAGACTGTGACTTCGTGCGCGTCGACGGCTACATGTTTGCCAATACAAAGGAAGAGGAAGACCAGCTCATGCGGGAACTGGAGGCGCTTCAGAAAATAGGCTGGCGGGATGTCGTGTTGCGAAAAAAATGCCCTGTTGAAACCCTTACGGCGCTGCCTTGCCTGCATTTCCCGAACCAGGCGCACTTTCATGTGCTCAAATATCTATCGGCCCTCAGTGCTGCCCTGCTCAGTAAAGGGGGGCGGATCTTTACCAAAACTAAAATAGAGCGCTTTGAAACTGGCCGTGTGGTTACTGTAGTATCAGAAGCGGGACATGCGATAGCCGCCAACCACCTGGTGGTAGCCACCAATTCCCCTGTTATTGATAAAGTGACCATGCACACCAAGCAGGCCCCTTACAGAACCTATGTGATAGGAGCGGCTGTGAAACGCGATGAAGTGCCGGACGCCCTGTACTGGGACATGCAGGATCCGTATCATTATGTCCGCTTACTCAAAGGGAAGGCCGGGGGCGATGACCAGAATGGCCTGGACCTACTGATAGTAGGGGGAGAGGATCATAAAACAGGGCAGGACGATCACCTGAGCAGAAAGTTTACGGAACTGGAGAGCTGGATGAGGCTTCGTTTCCCAATGGCGCAGGAGGTGGTGTACCGCTGGTCAGGCCAGGTATTGGAGCCGGTCGACAGCCTGGGTTTCATCGGGCGTAATCCGGGCGACTCGGACAATGTCTACATCGCCACAGGCGACTCCGGCCAAGGTATGACGCACGGCACCATAGCAGGTATGCTGATCACAGACCTGATCATGGGTAAGCCTAATCTGTGGCAAAAACTCTATGACCCGGCACGTGTTAGCCTCAAGTCTTCGGGTGAGTTTATGAAGGAAAACCTGAACGTAGCGGCCCAGTTCAAAGATTATGTAACGCCAGGAGAAGTAGACGATCCAATGCAGGTCATGCCGGGAACAGGCAGTGTGATGCGCAAAGGTTTGGCCAAAGTAGCCGTCTATTGCGATCAGGATGGCGTGCGGCATCAGTGCTCCGCCGTATGCACGCACCTGGGTTGCGTCGTTCACTGGAATGAAGTGGAAAGCTCCTGGGACTGCCCCTGCCACGGCTCCCGTTTTGACCCTTTTGGTAAAGTGATCACAGGACCGGCCGTGAAAGACCTAGGACCGGCGGAATAAACGAATCCAATCGAACAGCTATACCTGCTATACCTATCTCCTGCTTCTTCCAAAAGGGAAGGGCAGGCGACAGGTATAGTTGTGCTTATTGATAAGCTTCCAGCTCCAGCAGGCGCTGCTCGATTTGAGCGGCCCATACCTGTTGCACTTCGGCATCGAGGCCATGGCGGGAATGTTTGTCAAACTGATCCTGCTCCGCTTTCCATGTTTTAAAAGCAGCCCCCACGGTGGTATTGAGCTGCGACTTCATATTGTCGCAGGAGTTGTTGATCTCTTTCAGTTGCTTCCGCAATTGGCGGGCATGCACCTCCGTCAGATCAAAGTGCAGCTGCTCATGGGCCAGCAATTTTTCTGATTTTTTGTTCTTGGACCAGGATTCTCCCGGCAGGAACACGCACTTTACCTCGTAGTAGAACTTGTTGTTCTTACACTTGGCATCAACGGCCAGGTTAGCGGCCGTCAGTGCATGGTGCGGGTTGTTATCTTCCGGATTTGCCCTGAAATCCTCCCAGTTTAACTTGCGCGTGGAGGACCAGGCCAGGTGATCGTTGTTGGCGCGCTCAGCAACGGCAGGAACAGAAATAACGGCCGGTGATAGTCCGGCAGGGGCTGCGTGGGGCATAAGTAGGCCTACTAACAGCGACAAAAGGAGAGTAAAAATAAACATCGGCTAAAAGTTTAAAGTGTCTCAAACCGGCAACACAGGTCTGGAAAGATTGGTGCCAATCAATTGCACTTTTTTAGCGGGTAAGTTGGTGGCTGAGCCTCTTGAAGCGCCAGAATAGTAATATAGCAGCAATGCTGAGGCCTACTAAAAGTCCTGTCCACACTCCGTTAACTCCAAATCCGGCTTTAAAACAGAGGAGGTAACCCACCGGCAATCCGATGATCCAGTAAGCGATCAGCGAGATGATTCCGGGAATTTTTACGTCTTCCAGGCCACGCAAGGCGCCAAGTCCCACTACCTGTACACCATCCGAGATCTGGAAGAGTGCAGCTATGATGAGCAGCATCGAGGCTAGCTCAATCACGGCAGGGTCATCGATGTACAAGGACGGAATAAATTTATTTCCGAGTACCATCAGCAGCCCGCTGGCGATCATAAAAATAACGCCCATTGCAAAACTGCTATACCCGGCTTTGCGCATGGACTGGAAATTGCGCAGGCCTTTCTGATTGCCAACCCGGATAGTTGCTGCCGTGGCTATACCACTGGCCATCATGTAGGTGACGGCTGCCACATTGATGGCGATCTGGTGTGCGGCCAGCTCCCGGGCTCCCAGCCAGCCGATCATGATAGCTGAGAAACTGAAGGCACCCATCTCAAAGACCATCTGCATGGAGATCGGCAGGCCCAGCTTAAAGATATGGTACATGTGCACGAAGGAGAGGTGGCGGAAGGTCAGGAACCTGCGGAAAGCCGCGAACTTCTTGGAATAGAGCACATAGCCGCCCATCATAAGGGGCATGAGGATGCGGGAAATAAGGGTAGCCCAGCCAGCGCCTACCAGTCCCATCGGTTCAAACCCAAACTTACCGTAGATCAGGATGTAGTTAAGCACCACATTAATGGCATTGGCGACAATGGTGATGTACATGGCCTGTTTGGTGAGCGAGAGGCCCTCTGAAAACTGTCTGAAAGCTTGGAAGATCATGAGCGGCACCATCGACAGGAATAAGATATTCATGTACGGTATAGCCTGCCGGACCACTTCCTCAGGCTGGTTCAGGTGCGTGATGTAAGGGGAGAAGAAATAGCCTGCTATGAATAGAAGTATACCCAGCAGCAGGTTGCAAAACAAGCCATTCAGGAGCAGGAGCGAGATCCGGGTATAGTTGCGACGTCCGTCGGCCGCTGCAATCAGAGGCGTGATGCTGTAGGAAACACCCAGTCCGAAAACCATGGTAATGGTAAAAATGCTGTTGCCCAGCGAGGCCGCTGCCAGGGGGATGGTACCGGTCTGTCCCACCATCAGGCTGTCGATTACACTGACCATGATGTGACCTAACTGACTGAGCACCACCGGGTACGCTAAAAAAAAGTTTTTGCGAAAGTGCTCTTTGTATTCTTCAGATCTCATACCGGCGTTTTTTGGAAAGGCCTGCAAAATTAGCTTTTTTTGCCTGATCCCATACCTGTTACCGGAAATTTAACCTGCTACCCCTGTTTTGTTATACCCTTCCTGCCCGCAGCTATACCTGCCCGGACAAACAGCAGGGACTTTGCTGTCAGCAGGTATAGCGTCTACCTTTTAGCCTTCTCTTTTTTCCGGTCACCCCGGGCAGGAAAGGCCAGGAGCAGGAGGGCAGCGGTTACCAAAAGAGTCTTTATTTTCATCTATTTGAAATTGAAAACGCCGGATCAGTTTATGCTGAATTTTTAAGATCGTTTAAATGAAATGCAGCCGATCAGGCTACCGTAAACAACACATCCGCAAAATACCCGCGCTCATCAAGGAAAACTTCCTCCACTTCGAAACCACAGCTTTTCCCCATTTGCTTTACTTGCTTCAGGGTATACTTGTAGGAGTTTTCAGTGTGTACGGCTTCCCATGCTTCGAATAAAAAACGCTGGTCTGTTGATTCCAGGTATACTTCCTGTGTTTCCTGGCTGATGAGGTAGCTCTTCATGACGCCTTCCTGCGGTTCATAAAGGGCAAAGTGCCTGAACTTGCTCACATCAAAATTTCCGCCCAGCTCCCGGTTGATGTGGTGCAGCAGATTCAGGTTGAAGGC
>NZ_JSYF01000382.1:0-8128 GCF_054824225.1 Pontibacter sp. HJ8 | reverse complement strand
TATCCTCAACTATACTTCTTTAGTTCTGCCAGGTGTATAGGGATAACTTTAATGATTTCCAAGTAAGTTTTGCCCGAAAGGCCCGCTGTCAGCAGGCTTTTTATTGCATTTTTTTCTGATCATACTTTAACGGCGCTTCGGGCTGGATAATTCGTGATGGAATAGCACGCCTGGCAGCCAATGGTACCTGAGGGCTATGCAGGCCGCTTGCATGAACCATCAAACTCCGGAACCGTACCTAAATTATGACAGAAGCTGGTTATTTACCCATTGAGGACCATGGCGTAATCGGGGACCTGAACACGGTCACCCTGGTAGGGCTAAACGGATCTATTGACTTCATGTGCTTCCCGGATTTCGACTCGCCTACCATCTTTGCCTCCCTGCTGGATACCGAAAACGGCGGGTGTTTCTCTCTTCACCCTGCCTGCGACGGGATGAAGCACAAGCAACTTTACCTGCCCGATACCAATGTGCTGCTGACCCGGTTTTTGTCGGATGATGGCATAGCCGAAATAACAGACTTTATGCCCCTGGAATTATCTGAACAAAAAAGTGATCTGGTCAGGCGGGTTACCTGTGTGCACGGCGATATGACCTTCCGGATGCAGTGCAGCCCGCGTTTCAACTATGGCAGGGCTGCTCATACTGTCGAGCAGGTAACCGAGCACGAAGTCAAGTATTCGAGTGACGGGCCTGATGGAAGCGTCCTACGGCTTAAAAGCTCTGTACCGCTGAAAATAGAAGGCAAAGATGCAGTGGCCTCGTTCTGCCTTAAAACCGGTGAGCAGGCTGACTTTCTGCTCGAACATGGCACCTGTACAACGCCACCTGCCCCGGATCTAAGCTCCTTCGTGACGCAAAGCCTTTACGAGACCATCAACTACTGGAAAAAATGGATTTCCGAGTGCAGCTACAGAGGGCGTTGGATAGAGATCATCAACCGATCAGCCCTGGTGCTTAAGCTCATGACCTCCAGCAGGTATGGCTCTATGGTGGCTGCACCTACTTTCGGGTTACCGGAAGAAGTCGGAGGGGTACGCAACTGGGACTACCGGTATACCTGGATCCGGGATGCCTCTTTTACCGTGTACGTCCTGCTCAGGCTAGACTTTAAGCAGGAAGTCAAATGTTTTATGGACTGGGTGGACAAGCGCTGCGATGACGTGGGGAGTGCAGGACATTTGAGGCTCATGTACACCCTGGCCGGCGAACTAGACCTGGAAGAGAACATACTGAAGCACCTGAGCGGCTACAGAGGCTCCACGCCGGTGCGCATCGGCAACGGCGCTAACGACCAGGTGCAGCTCGACATTTATGGGGAGCTGCTCGATTCTGTTTACATTTATGATAAGTACGTAACGCCTATTTCATTTGAGTTCTGGAACAAACTCCGGCACCAGGTGGAGTGGGTGTGCGATAACTGGCTGCTGGAGGACGAAGGAATATGGGAAGTGCGGGGCGGCAAAAAGCATTTTCTATACTCCCGCATGATGTGCTGGGTAGCCATAGACAGGGCCATGAAGATCGCCGACAACCATTCTTACCCGCTTCCGGCCAGGTGGCGGAAGGAGCGCGATAAGATCTTCTTCTCCATTCACCAGGAATTCTGGGATGAGGAGCTAAAATGCTTTGTACAGTATAAAGGGGCAGATACTGTGGATGCAGCCACCCTGCTGATGCCCCTGATCCGGTTTATCAGCCCGAAAGACCCCCGATGGGTTTCTACTTTGGAGCGCATCGAGGAGCGACTGGTATCCGATGCACTGGTTTTCCGCTATCGCAACAAAGAGCAGCTCGATGGTCTGGAAGGGGGCGAGGGGACTTTTTCGATGTGTACGTTCTGGTATGTGGAGTGCCTGGCAAAGTCGGGGCAGGTAGAGAAGGCACAGCTATATTTCGAGAAAATGCTGGGGTATGCCAACCACCTGGGGCTTTATGCCGAAATGCTGGGACTAAAAGGAGATCACCTGGGCAATTATCCGCAGGCCTTCACGCATCTGGGCCTCATCAGCGCTGCCCTTAGCATCAACGACATACTGGAAGGCCAGGAAAACAAACGCAAAATATAGGCGGGGTATGCATAAAACGAACTGCTCCGCTTTCTACCCTTGGGCAGGTATAAACAAAAAGCCCCGGCTAAACTAACCGGGGCTTTCGCTATTCTAAAAAACAGGAAATTAACTTTTGGGATTCAGGATGTTATCGATGCGTACCAGTGCGTCCTGCAGGTGGTATTTTGTCATCGTATCCTTCGCCTTTGGCAACGAAGCCCTGATCTGGCTGCGCAATGCCGTCAGCTCGCCCCGCACCATCGGCCGGATATCAGACTGCGACACATTGACCGAAGTGAAACCCATAAACGCACGGGCTCCGGCCGGTACGGCGCGTTGTTCTTCCTTCATCAGGAACTCCATACGGTCCAGGTAACCGCGCTGCAGGTTGCGGCGGTACATGTCTACCGTTTTGCCGGCAGCCACTTCCGACCAGACGCCATTGCGCAGGTCTGCCATCATCTCGGGCAAGGTATAGGTCTTGTTGCCAAGCGAAGCCTGTGCCTCCAGCAGACGCTGCATGCGGCCCGGCTCCAGTACGTTGTTCAGGATGTTTACCTGCGCCGTACGTACGCGCTCCAGAGCACCGGCAGACTCGATCTTGCGCAGGATGTTGTTATCCAGCATCCAGGTCGGGGTTGCGAAGCCCTGCTCGTTGATAAACTTCATGGCGCGCTGCTGTTTTTCCTTTGGCACGGCCGCATAGACATCGCCCTTCTGGTCGTGGGTTTTGTAATTCTCATACACCCCGCCGATGTTCGCTGTCACGTGGCCCATGTATCGGTTCCACTGGCCCAGCACCTGGGTATACATCTCCTGCAGGTCCTCGTAGTTCTTGTTTTCCTCCGCGGTCCACTCGATCAGGTTGGGCATCACACGCTTCAGGTTTTTGATGCCGTAGTCGCTGGCCAGCATGGCATCGTCGCCCAGGTCTTCGGTCTGCGAAGACGGATCGACCGGGTTGCCCTGCTGTCGTCCGAAACGGTACATCGGGTCGTTTTCCTTTTCACGGATCCATTTTGCCAGTTGCTCCGGGTTGTCATTGCCGTTGGTTTCAGGAAAATAGGTATAGCCCCACTTTACCGAATACTTGTCATACACGCCTATACCTGGCATCAGCGCTACCCCGTTGTCCTCCGGCTGCGCCACGTAGTTAAAGCGGGCATAGTCCATGATGGAAGGCGCAGTGCCCATTTTCTTAGTGAATTCCGCGTCACGCAGTTTCTCTACCGGGTAGGCAGCACTGGAACCCATGTTGTGCGGCAGCCCCAGTGTATGGCCTACTTCGTGGGCCGCTACAAAACGGATCAGCTCGCCCATCACTTCGTCTTTGAACTTGATGCTACGGGCATCCGGGTTGATGGCCGCCGTCTGGATGAAGTACCAGTTGCGAAGCAGGTTCATCACATTGTGGTACCAGCCGATGTGGCTTTCCAGGATCTCACCGGACCGTGGGTCGTGCACGTTGGGTCCGTACGCATTCTGTGTTTCGGAAGAGAAGTAGCGGATAACCGAGTAACGCGCATCTTCGGTGCTGAACTCCGGATCTTCTTCCACAGAAGGAGCGTCCTTGGCAATGATCGCATTCTTGAAGCCAGCGGCCTCAAAGGCTTTCTGCCAGTCCTCTACACCCTTTTTCAGGTATGGGCGCCATTTCATAGGTGTTGCCGGGTCAATGTAGTACACGATCGGCTTCACTGGCTCTACCAGTTCACCCCGTGCATAAGCCTCCTTGTCTTTCGGCTCCAGTTTCCAGCGCACGATGTAGCGGCGCTTTGCAGCACGCTGCTCGTCCGTACCGTAGTCTGTCTGTGACATAGTGAAGTACCCCACACGCTGATCGAACCGGCGGGCAGCCATAGGCACTTTTGGCAGCAGCAGCATGGAGTGGTTCAGCTCCAGGGAGATAGTACCGGCGCTGGAATTGGCAGGCGGCTCCGTTGCCTCGTAGGTCATGAGCGAACGCGCCTCAATGTTGGTCGGGAAGCTCTTGATTCCTTCCACAAATGAACGCTTGTCATCCAGGCGCTTCACTTTATACTTGTCGCGGTTGTCTTTGTCCAGGCCCAGCGCAGGCACATCCTTCGAGAAAAAGTCTGTCACTTCTACTACTGAACTCCCGTTGTTCAGTGCCTTGATATCAAAAGCCTGAATGACAGGAGCTAGGTTGGAGTTCTGTACGGAATGGAAGATCTCGAGCGTATCGTTGGCTACGTTTTGGTAAGAGATCAGGCGCAGCAAAATGCGGTTGCCTTTCTTTTCCCAGCGCAGCATCTGCCGGTTCAGTTCTTCACCGCCATACCCGATGTTGGTAGCCGTTTTGGCAATACGGCTCACCATCAGCATGTCGCGGTGCAACAGCGTATCCGGTATCTCATAGAAGTACTTGTCATCGACGCGGTGCACCTTGAACAGACCATCATCGGTTACAGCACTGGCTGTGATCACGCTGCTGTAAGGTTTGATACCACCGTCTTCCTTTTTAGGGGCAGTTGCCGGGGCAGCCTGTGTTGCAGCGGCTTCCTGTTTGGCCTTTTTTTTCTTTTTTTCCTTGCTTTGGGCAAAGGAAGGGGGTGCTATAAGCGCACCAGCCAGCAGCAGCGTAGCCAGCCGGGCATAGCGTACATTTTTACTCATAATCGGGTGAAAGATTAAGGTTTGGTTAGTTAGTAGGTAATATAGAAACAGAAAATTATGTTGAGCAACCGTCCATGCCTGCAACAGAAACAGAGACTATTGAGCAAGCTGATGGTTTAACTACAAGTGCAGACAAAATTTGCTCTGAAAACACTTGTTCAGGTATAGCATTTTCATTATACCGGCAAAGATATCTTTTCAAGGTATAGCCAAATAACTTGTACTGAACAGATTAGGTAAACGTATGTGGATGCCTCTTGTGGTATTTATATAATAAACACTTGAACAAATTATTGAATATAGAGTAGTAGAATATAATAGTCCGTTCCTACCGTTTGATTATCCCCTCCACTCCATTCATTAAGCCTGGCACAGCTTAATTGCAGATCTGAGTCGTCTTTGCTTTTGAAACGCATCAACCAACCATTCCTTCCGAAATCAAATGAATCCATTACACTTTTTGTTGCTGCTCTGTTTTCTGTTTTGGAGCACATCTACCACGCATTCGGTGGCACAGGGCCACGCTACCCATCACGGCAAAGTAGAGTTGCAGACGTCCTGCAGCCAGGCAGCGCAGCAGAACATCTATACAGGCTTAGCCCTCCTGCATCACATGATGTACGAGCAGGCAGAACAGGAATTTGCTGCGGCGGCACAAGCTAACCCGGATTGTGCTATGGCGCAGTGGGGAATAGCCATGAGTTACATTCATCCGCTTTGGGGAGAAAGACCCTCCGACGAAAATCTGCAGAAGGGGCAGGCAGCACTGGAAAAAGCAGCCCAGCAGAAAAACATGACCAAGCAGGAGGCCGCGTATATAAAAGCTGCCAGTCTGTTTTATGAGAACTGGGAGAACACTTCTTATCAGGAGCAATTGAAGGCATTCGAATCGGGTATGCAAGAACTATATGAAGCCTACCCGGAAGATGTGGAAGCTGCTGCATTCTATTCTCTTTCCCAATTGGCTACTGCACCCAAGACGGATAAAACATTTGCCAAACAGAAAGAAGCAGGGGAGCGGCTGGAAAAGCTGCATGCAAAGTCCCCGGATCATCCGGGATTGTTCCATTACATCATCCATGCTTACGACAACCCTGCGCTGGCCCAAAAAGCTTTGAAAGTTTCAAAAGAATATGAGCGCATTGCCCCCGATGTGCCGCACGCGCTGCACATGCCCAGCCATATTTTTGTCAGGTTAGGACATTGGCCGGACGCGATCGATTGGAACATCCGGTCAGCTGATGCTGCGATGCGGCAATCTGCCGGGAAAGAAACCTCGATGCATTATGCCCACGCACTGGATTACATGGCGTATGGCTACCTGCAGCAGGGGCAGGACAAAAAAGCACAGGAAGTGCTGAATAAAATGCGGGCCGTAACCACCTATCAGCCAGCCTTTGCTGCTGCCTATGCACTGGCTGCAGTGCCGGCACGCTATGCATTGGAAAGGGGCAAATGGGCAGAGGCAGCGCAATTGCCGGTTCGTTCCCCTGAAACTTTCGCCTGGGACAAATACCCGGGAGCAGAAGCCCTGACCCATTTTGCCCGTGGCATTGGTGCAGCCCGCTCCGGAAATCCAACCGTGGCAGAAGAATCCATCATGGCACTGGAGAAACTAAAAGCGCAGCTGACCAGCGGTGGCGATACCTATTGGGCTGCCCAGGCGGAGGCGCAGCAAAAGGCCGTGGAAGCCTGGCTTGCCTATCAGCAAGGAAACAAGGACAAAGCGCTAGCCCTGATGCGGGAAGCTGCCGATCAGGAAGATGCCCTGGACAAACACCCGGTAACGCCTGGCGCCGTATTGCCGGCCAGGGAACTGCTGGGGGACATGCTGCTGCTCACCGGGAAGCCTGCGGAAGCGGCTGAAGCTTATGAAGCAAGTCTGCAGGTATCGCCCGGTCGATTTAACAGTCTCTATGGTGCTGCCCGATCAGCTGAGCAAGCCAAAGACAAGCTGAAGGCGAAAAGCTATTATACAGTGCTCCTGGAAAATACGGCAAAAGCAGACGGGGACCGGGCCGGCATCCAGGAGGCCAAAAAATATGTTGTTAAAAAATAAGCTTCCTAAAACTCCAGCGTGAGCTGATAGCCTTCCTGCTTGTCGTGCTGGTAGAGGAGGCTGGAAACAGAAATGCCCAGTAGGCGCACCGGGTACTGGGGGAGTTGCGGCGTGCGCAGCAGGTCGCGGGCAATGGTGTAGATGGCCGCTGCACTCCTGAATTCGCTCAGATACGTTTTGCTGCGGGTGTTCTGCGTGAAATCAAAATACTTGATCTTGACAGTAACCGTTTTGGCAGTGGTCTGCAGCCGCTCCATGTCCTGGGCCACCTCTTTGGCCAACGTTTCGAGTTCCTGCAGCATGATTTCTTCCTCGGTCAGGTCTACCTCAAAGGTGCGCTCCGAGCCTATAGACTTGCGGATGCGGTGTGGCTGCACGTCGCGATCGTCCTGCGCACGGGCGATGCGGTAGTAGTAGCGCCCTGTTTTGCCAAAATGCCGCACCAGTTCTTCCTCTGATCGCTCCCGTAGGTCGGCGCCGGTGAGAATACCCATGCTCTGCATTTTGGCTGCCGTCACTTTGCCTATTCCATGGAATTTCTCGATGACCAGGCCCGCCACCAGTTCCTCCGCCACATCGGGCGTGATGAGGGTGAAGCCATTGGGCTTGTTCATATCCGAAGCGATCTTTGCCAGGAACTTATTGAAGGATACACCGGCTGAGGCAGTTAGACCTGTTTCTTCGTGTATGCGCGCCCTGATCTGATTGGCGATGATGCTGGCCGAAGGCATACCGATCTTGTTCTCGGTCACATCCAGGTAGGCTTCGTCCAGCGAGAGCGGCTCCACCAGATCGGTATAAGCGTGAAATATCTCACGTATCTGCCTCGAAACCGCACTGTATACCTCAAAGCGGGGCTTTACGAAAATGAGCTGCGGGCAGCGTTGGGCAGCTATCTTGGATGCCAGGGCCGAATGTACGCCATACCTGCGGGCCTCGTAGCTGGCCGCTGCCACCACACCTCTTGCCCGCGAGCCACCCACGGCCACAGGTTTTCCGCGCAGCTCGGGGTTGTCGCGCTGCTCCACCGACGCAAAAAAAGCGTCCATGTCGATGTGGATGATCTTTCGGATGGGGGTGTTCACCGGGTCTAGGGTATAGGTTACAAAGATAAGACTTAATTTTTCCTTCCGGGCTGGTATTGACGGGTTAACGATTACTTGTTCGTATACCTATACCGCCAGTTTGAGCGCAGCGGTAACTGGTGGTTGCAGTAGAGGCCAGTTTGTAACTGGCGGAGCTGCTGTCCCAGGTATAGCAACCCGACGTTGTTGTATAGCTTCGCCTGTCCGGCGGGGACCTACTTTTTTTCTTGATAAAAAAATCGAGGGCCCCTACCCCCTGTAATCAAAAAAATCAAGACGCTCCAAACTCGCTG
>NZ_JSYF01000381.1:0-2235 GCF_054824225.1 Pontibacter sp. HJ8 | reverse complement strand
TCACATACAAGCTCCTGCCGCTACCGAAAGCCATCGGTTCACACATCAGAACAGCCGCTTCACTAGCTGCACAAGTCTAAGAGGCAACACATTCGTCAGGAAATAGTATAAAAAATCTATAAATTATTTCATATCAAGGCAACCGTTTTGGTAAATACTTCGTGATGGAGTAGCGAATCGGCACTGGCAGTCAGGTATGCTGATGCGCGAAATACAACTTACTGTACCCTCTCCGGGTATTGGGCCACTGGAGCTTGATCCATTGGTGTTGACTGGACCGTTTGTTTAATAGTGCCTTTTCTTAATCCTTTCCTATTCAAGCCATTTCCGGTAATTCTTCCTTGTAGCACAACGGCTGTGTTTAAGAGATCTCTGCGTCAACGCTGACAGGCGTTCTGTAAACCTGCTGCAGTATCAATTATACTCACTCAAAATTTCCTTCATATGCTATGAAAGCAATGTTAAACTTTAAAATCTTACTCAAAACACTTCTCATTATCGCTTCCGGACTCACGCTTTACGCCTGTAATGACGACGACGAATTCCCCATTGGCAGAGGAGACTCTGTTGAGCTGGATCTGGTAGCGGAAGACCTGACCTCCCCGGTATACCTGACCCAGGCTCCTGGCAATAACCAGAATTTATTTGTAGTGGATCAGATCGGTCTGATACGGGTAATTCATGACGGCACTATGGAGGAAACCCCCTTCCTGGACATAAGAAGCAAACTGGTGCAGTTGAACCCGAACTACGACGAGCGAGGTTTGCTGGGCCTGGCTTTTCACCCGGATTATGCTCAGAATGGCCGTTTCTTTGTGTACTACAGCGGTCCGCTCCGAAGCGGAGGTCCTGAAGGGTACGACCATACCAACTATGTAGCAGAGTACAGAGTGTCGCCCAATAACCCCATGGTAGCAGATCAGGGTTCCGAACGGATCTTACTGGCTGATGACCATCCGCAATTTAACCACAACGCAGGCACGCTGGCATTCGGTAAAGACAAGTACCTCTATATTTCGATCGGGGACGGAGGTGGTGGCAACGACGTAGGTCTGGGCCACGTGGAAGATTGGTATGACGTAAACGAAGGAGGTAACGGGCAGGATGTCAGGCAAAATCTACAGGGCAACATCCTCCGGATTGATGTCAACAGCGGTGCACCATACGGTATACCTGCTGACAATCCATTTGTTGGTCGAACCGGTCTGGATGAAATCTATGCCTATGGTTTCAGAAACCCATACCGCTTTTCTTTTGACAGACTAACAGGTATGCTGATTGCAGGCGACGCCGGTCAGGAGCTTTACGAAGAAGTAAGCGTGGTGGTGAAGGGTGGCAACTACGGCTGGAACGTGAAGGAAGGACGCCACTGCTTCAATGCGGCAGACCCTTTAAACCCACTTCCGGATTGTCCGGACGTAGACAGCCTGGGTAACCGCCTGATCGATCCGGTAATAGAATTCGGCAACGCGGAGAATGTGCCCGGTGGTCTGGGAATCGTAGTGATAGGAGGTTATGTATACAGGGGCCTTAACGACGTGGTGGATCTCGGGGGTGAGTACCTCTTTGGTGTGTTAGCGGAGGATGTAGAGGTGCCGAGCGGGGCTATTTATGCTGCCAATGCTTCCCGCAATGACCCGGATTGGAGCTATAGAAAACTTGAAATCACTAACCGTCCGAATAATGAGTTAGGCCATTACCTGCTTGGCTTCGGCGAAGACAGGGATGGAGAGCTGTATGTGCTGACCAAAGACAATCTAGGTCCGCAAGGCAACACAGGAAAGGTGTACAAGATAAACTGATAGCTTTTGTAGTTTTAGTATAGGATCAAGCAGCCGCCTGCCCCATGGACAGGCGGCTGCTTGTTTTTGTAACGGGACCTGGCCCCGTTCGTGCAAGCTCTCGGCGGCAGGAGCAACTTCCTGAATTGATCAATCCGTTGGCTACTACTTACAGGCACTGGGCACCATGCATGCCCGGGTGCTGCGGATCCATGTTCAAGCTCAACTCGTCCGCCTGCAGGGTGTCCAGGCTGAACTTGTTCGGCACTTACTGCAGCTGATAGCTTTTGTAAATCGACGACACGTGGGTGAATGGTTCATGATGAAGAGCAAAGTTTGGGAAAAGGGGATTTTTAACAAGGCTTTAGTAGAAGTGTTCTTTTAGTAAAAAACATAGTACTTATATTATATTTGGTTAATTATATATAGTATATTCGTTAGTTCAGGTATGGTT
>NZ_JSYF01000380.1:0-538 GCF_054824225.1 Pontibacter sp. HJ8 | reverse complement strand
GCTGGGGTTGCGGCTCACCGTGCCGCTGCCCACCGTGTTCACGGCCAGGTTGTACTCCTCAGACGGAGGTGGTGTTTCCCCGCTTTCGGTGATGGTAAAGGTGATGGTCCGGGAGGTGCCGGCTATACCTGTGGCCTTGCTTCCCGTGTAGGGAGTAGCTTTAAGGGTATAGGTGCCGGCTGCAGGAGGGTTCCAGTTGCCATAGTAATAGTTGCCCTTCCCGTCATCGCCGTGCAGGGCATAGGGGACCTGGTTATCGGTATAGGTTTTGCTCTGGGTGCCGCTCAGCTCGAGCTTGACGCTGCCTACCGAAGCAGGTGAAGTGTTGGCCCGGATATTGAGTTTGGTAGATGGCAGCGAGCTCAGGACGATCACGTCGCCATCTGCCAAGGCCTGGATGTCCCGTTCGTTGTTGGCATTGACCAGGGTGAAGCCGGTGACCTCTTCCTGGCTCTGAAGAGCGGTGAAGGTAGCGGTGATGGTTTTGTTGCTGTTCATAGTCACCGCCAGCGGATTGGCCGAGCCGGTCGCATCGCCG
>NZ_JSYF01000039.1:0-20570 GCF_054824225.1 Pontibacter sp. HJ8 | reverse complement strand
AGGAGATTGCAGCATCCTGATCGGGAATGCGCTGGCTTTGAAACAAAGCGGCCGTTACGCCTTATTTTATCTCGATGGGCATACGGATTTTATAGAGCCGCCACAATCCGGAACGGGCGGTGCCGCAGGTATGGCAGCAGCCCTGGTGGCCGGCCGGGGACCTGAAAAGTTAACCGACATCCAGGGGCAGTCCCCTTACATCTGGGAAGCACACGTCTGGTGCGTGGGCAACCGCGAGTATGACGAGGCCTATGAGCGTATAGTCCGGGACTCCCAGGCAACCTACATCCCGCTGGCATTGCTTCGCGAAACAGGTATAGACTCGTGTGTGCATGCCTTCCTGGAAATGGTCGAAGCACAAGCGCTGGATGGATTCTGGGTACACCTAGATGTGGATGTATTGGATGACGCGCTGATGCCTGCCGTAGACAGCCGAACACCCGGCGGGCTGCGCTACGAAGAGTTGAACCGGATCTTATACCTGCTCCTGGCCGGCTCCAAAGCAACCGGACTGGAAATCACCATCCTGGACCCTGACCTCGACCAGTCAGGCCACTACACCCGGGAGTTTGTCCGGAACTTTACCCGTACGTTTAACCACGCCCAAAAGAAGCATCTCTAAGACTACTTACTACACTCACTTCTTCCGGCTTACCCACTTGTTTCCTTTCAGCCAGAAGCGCCAGGGCAGCAACGCATCCTCTCCGGCATAGTCCACGCCTATACGCGGGCCGATGGCTATACCTTCGGCCGGCACTTCCATGCCTTTGTCTTCTACCCAGATCGTGTTGCCAGTGAGCGGGGTGCCGTAATGTTTCCGGTCAATTCCTAAAGCGATACTCAGCACACCCGGTCCGGCCGTCAGGTTTGGCCGAACGCTGGCCATGTTGCGGCGCAGCAGCATTTCCTCAATCCCTTCCAGCGGCTCTATGGCCCGCACCAGCACGGCATCGGCCTGCCCCTCCACGTTGGTGATGATGTTGAACAGGTTGTAGATACCGTACACCAGGTATACATAGGCAACACCGCCTTCGTGGTACATGATCTCGGTGCGCTGGGTGCGGCGGTTCAGATGCGCATGACAGGCTTTGTCTCCCACACCCGAATACGCTTCCGTCTCCACGATGATTCCTCCGGTAAGAACACCGTTCTGCCTGGTGTATAAGTGTTTGCCCAGCAGGTCCTGCGCCACCTGCACCACATCCGGGCGGGTATAGAATGATTTCTTCAGCTTCACTATCTCGGACTTTGGTTATGGGAGAAGGTACGGCAGGTATAGCCTGGGGTTAGGGATAAGGTATCGCCATGCGACAGGTATAGCCTACGTGAAAATTCAGCCAGCTTTCAGATTTGGGCTCATTCTTAATTCCTCTTTCTTAATTCCTCATTCTTGATTCTCAATTAATTTCCTACCTTTGCTTCCAGATTGGTGGCCTTTACTGCTTCTGTGGTAAAAGCCTTAATAGGGAAATAGGTGTGATGCCTATGCTGTTCCCGCAACTGTAATCTTCAATACGAGGGTTAGCCAACACCAAAAGCCACTGTGCCGCACTCGCGCCATGGGAAGGCCGGCTGACTGAAGAGAGCCAGGAGACCTGCCAGTCCGACAATATAGTCGTATGCTTTCGGGTAAAAAGCTGCACGGCCTTCGCTCTTCCTGCGCGCGCTGTTCCTGCCTCCTACCTGTTTGCATGCTTCGGGATTTAAGCAAGCGTGTACGTGGTAACTTTTTCTATTCGTCTTTTTTTGTGCCTGGCGCTCACGCTGGGTATAGCCCCGGCTGCAATGGCGCAGCAGGACACGACGCTGTATCACCTGCGCACGGTCGAGGTATTCGGCAAACCTGCCGAGGTATTTGCTGCCGGCAGCCGCGTGAGCACCCTCGACAGCAGCTTCCTCCGGACCTATACCTCCGGCTCCCTGGCCGATGTGCTGCAGGCCCGCACTCCGCTTTTCCTCAAAACCTACGGTGCCAGCGGCATCTCCACTCCTACCTTCCGGGGCACCAGCGCTTCCCATACCGCCGTCCTCTGGAACGGACTCAACATCGGGTTGCCTTCCCTGGGCCAGAGCGATTTTGCAACATTGCCCCTGGGTGGACTGGGCGAAGTTTCCGTGCAGCATGGAGCGGCAGGAGCTACCTATGGCAGCGGGGCGATCGGGGGAGCCGTTCTGCTCAATTCCCCCACCCATACCCGTCCGGGCTTCGGTGCGGAGCTGCAACAGGAAATCGGCAGTTTTGGCAGGTACTATACCGGTATAGGAGCGCGCTATGGCGGCCGGAAAGTTTCTGTCGGGGCAAACGGCTACCGGCTGCTGGCGCAGAATACCTACCCGTACCAGGACTTTGCCACTTTTGGAGCACCTACCCGCAGGCAGGACCAGGCACAGGTGGAGCAGCACGGCTTTACGCAGGATGTGGCCTGGCAGCTATCGGATAAAAGCCGGCTGGCTCTGCACACCTGGTATACCTACACCCACCGCGAAGTGCAGCCTGCCATCGGAGCCGCCAGCACGAATGCCCGCCAGCTCGACAAGAACCTGCGCCTGATGGCGGCATACGACCACAGCAGCCGCTGGGGTGAGACCAGCATCAAGACGGCCTACTTCTCCGACTATCTCCTCTACAAAGACAATAGCAATCATTCGGTTACCGACATCAATACCTACCAGGTGCAGGCCGAGCAAACCTATACCTATGCCCGCCGCTGGAGCCTGCGTGCCGGGCTGAACCTACAGCATTTCGATGCCGATGTGCAAGGGTATGGCGAGCCCGTAACCGAAGACCGCGCCGCAGCCTTCCTGCTCTTCCGCTTCGACCCCACGCGCCGCCTCGACCTGAGCCTGAACCTGCGACAAGCCTTCGTTAGCGGGTATAACCCGCACCCGACTCCTACCCTGGGCGCTAACTGGCAGGTGCTGGAGCGGGATAGCCACCGTCTATACCTGAAAGGCAATGTCTCGGGCAGTTACCGGGTGCCGACGCTGAACGAGCGCTTCTGGCAACCGGGCGGCAACCCGGATATCAAACCGGAACAAGGCTGGAACTATGAGAGCGGCCTGCGCCACGTTTACTCCCACGGCACCTTGCTCATCGAGACAGAAGCTTCCCTCTACCACATGCTGTTAGACAACTGGGTACAGTGGATGCCGATAGAATCCGGGTACTGGTCGCCCCGCAACCTGCAGAAGGTGCGCTCGCAGGGGATGGAGCTCAGCAGCCGCGTCAGCAAAAAAATGGATGAGCTTACCGTAGCTGCTACGGCTGGCTATACCTATACCTCCTCGGAGCAGGTGAAGGCGTATGAGGGGCCGGAGGAGCTGAACCTGCAACTGGCACATGTGCCGCTGCACAAGGCACAGCTCGGCACCGATGCTGCCTTCCGTTCCTGGTCATTCCTGGGCAACCTTACCTATAATGGCCTGCGCTATACCAACAACAGCAACACCGGCACCCTGCCCGGCTATACCTTGCTGAGCCTGGCGCTGAGCAGGAAGTTTGACATCGGGTCCTACCAGCTTTTCGGCACCCTGCGCACCGACAATGCGACCGATGCCGCTTATTCTACCATGGAAAACATGCCCATGCCGCCGCGCAGTTTTGCGGCCAGTATTCGCTTTATCATTCCCTAATCCTACATTTTTAAAAACTCTACATGAAAAAGAATAACCTGTTCCGTAGCGCCCTGTTTTCCGCTGCCTTCGCCTGCAGTGCCCTTACCTATACCAGCTGCGACAGCGATACGGATGGCCCTTCCGGAGAATATGCCCGCAACGGTGTGCTCATATCCAATGAAGGCGCCATGACCAAATCCAATGCTTCGGTGAGCTTCTACAGCCATGACACCCGAAAAGTAGAGAACAAGGTTTTCAGCAAAGTGAATGCCTCGATGGTACTGGGCGATGTGCTGCAACATATCTCGGTACACGGCGACCGGGCCTACCTGGTGATGAACAACAGCGGCAAAGTGACGGTAGCCAATGCCAACACCCTCAAAGCCGAAGGCGAGATAAACGGACTGGAGGCGCCGCGCTATTTCGCAGCCCTGAGCGAGGACAAAGGCTACGTGACGGAATGGCTGAGCTATGACCCCGCCACGTTTATCTACAGCGAAGGCCGCGTCGCGGTGGTAGACCTGAAAACCCGCACCGTGACGAAAACCATCCCGGTAGGTGTGCAGCCGGAGCAACTGGTGATCAGCAACGGCAAACTGTTTGTGGCCAACAGCGGGGGCAAAACGATAACGGTCATCAACACGGCAACCGATGCAGTGGAAACTTCCATACCTGTGAATGATGGCCCCAACAGCCTCGCGCTGGACCGCAACAACGTGTTGTGGGTGAGCAGCAGCGGCCAGAAAGCCTACAACAGCGACTGGACCACGAGCGAGGAGAACAGCAAGCCGGGCACCCTCGCCAAAATCAATACCAGCAGCAACACTGTGATAGGCACGCTGACCTTTACCAGCAAGGCACCTTCTCCCGGCAAGCTGACAGCCAACGGAAACCGCGATAAACTTTATTACGTGTTCAACAACAAGGTATACGAGCAGGATGTGAACGCCAGTGCCCTGGCAGCGAAACCCCTGATTGACCGCGGTGCCTATGTGCCTTATGGCTTCTACGGCTTGGGTGTGGAGCCATCCACCGGAATGATCTACGCCGGCAAAGCCCCTAACTTCACCTCCGATGGCTGGGTGGTGCGCTACCACAACCTGAGCGGCGCAGCCGTCGACTCTTTCCAAGTAGGTATTGCTCCGAATGGCTTTGTTTTCAGATAAGGCTATTCCCAAAAAACAAAGCCCGGCTTCTGCTCAGAAGCCGGGCTTTGTTTTTTTTCGGATTACTGTTTTTTGTTGTCATCGTAGCGTTTGTCCCGTTTGCCCTCCTGGTTATAGGCGCTGTCACCGATAGCGGTCCCTTCCCTGCCTTCGTAAATCTTTTCCATGTTCTCTGTTGTGTCCTGGTAGGTTCCGGTTGCTTTGTCGGCTTCTTCCGTACGTTCTATATCGCTGCGTTCTGTGTTCGTTTCGCCAGGATCGGTACCGGTGTTACAAGCTGTCAAACCGGCTCCCAGTAGTACTACAGCCAGCAGCTGCGCTTTTATCTTCGTCATTTTCATAGCATCGTTCTTTTATCGGATCATTAAGTAAAATAAGCTTTTCTCGTCGGAGGCAGCCAGTTAATGTACGATTACAGGCAATTTGAGTTAGAAAAGGCTACCTCGCTGCCCCCGGCTCCGTATGAAAAGACACAGAACGCAAAACAGGAAAGCTATGGAAAAGAACCAAAAAAATACTCCTCCTCAGAAAACCACAAAGGAAATGTCGTCGGATGTCGAAAAGGTAAAGGCACAACACCCGCAGGCCCCGCCCAAAGGTCCTGCAGAAGAGAACCAGGAGAACAGCAGCCGGAGCCGCGAGGACGAAGAAGCAGAAAAAGGCCACTCCTGATGGTGCAGCTAATGCCCAATCGCTTAAATTTGCAGCTTCACCTGATCTGCAATGAAGAAGAAGACTCTTATACAACCGTCTGTTAAGCGCAAACTGCTCGTCATCACCCTGCTCTGCCTGCTGACGGCCTCGGCCCTGCAGCTCTATACCTTCGGCTTGTCGGGTGATTTTTTCACCAGCTGGTTCCGCATGTTCTGCGTGCTGTTCATGCTGGTCGCGACTACGGTGCTGGCGATCGTGCCGGGTGTGCATTATATTGTCAATAAGTCATCCGAGCTGCTGCGCTAACAAAAAGCCCGTAGCAATACTACGGGCCTTTCTCCTTAGGGAACAATTGAAACACTTACACATCACAAGCCACCGCTCCAGGGGGCTTCTCAGCCTGCCCCAAAGCATTCAACTTAAGATGATTATAATGCAAATATATGTATATTTAAGTTGTTTTATATAATTTAAACCCATTTAAATACACAAATTAAACTTCTGACACCTTCTCTTTTCTTAAACGGCTAATCGTCAGCTCCTACCGATTGAACCAGCCCAGCGCCCGGACTGTTGAGAGGACAGTAATTAGTTAGAAAGCGGTGCAGAATCAGTAGTTTTGCACCCAGCGCTCCTGTAGTGCGCTCCTTGAATTTAAGAATCCCGGAACTTGAAGAAGCCAACCATACTGCTCATCACGCCGCCGCTCACGCAGCTCAACACACCTTATCCAGCCACTGCCTATATCAAAGGTTTCCTGACCGGACAAGGCTATACCATCACCCAGGCTGACTTTGGCATTGAACTGGTGCTGCGCATGTTTACCCGCTCGGGACTTGGCCGGATTTTTAAGGCCATAGAAGAAGGTGATTTTGAGCTGTCGGACAACAGCCGGCGTATGCTGCGCCTCAAGCGCGAATACCTCCATACCATTGAGCCGGTCATCCGCTTTCTGCAGAACAAAGACACGACCCTGGCCCAGCAGATCAGTTACAGCCGCTACCTGCCCGAGGCTTCCCGCTTCGACCAGGTAGAGGACATTGACTGGGCCTTTGGCAGCATGGGCATCTCCGACAGAGCCCGCTACCTGGCCACGCTATACCTGGAGGATCTGGGAGATCTGATCAAGGAGACGATCTGTCCTTACTTCGCCTTCAGCCGCTACGCCGATAAACTGGCTATGTCGGCTACCTCGTTTGACCCGCTGGAAGAAGCGCTTCAGGAAAAACCGAACCTGGTGGACGAGATGCTGCTGGAGTTGCTGGAAGAGCGCCTGCAGGAAGTGCAGCCGGATGTGGTGGGTTTCTCTATACCTTTCCCAGGCAATCTGTACGGTGGTCTGCGCCTGGCCCAGTACATCAAGCAAAAGTACCCGCATATCCATACCTTGATGGGAGGAGGTTATCCCAATACCGAATTGCGCAGCCTGCGCGAGCCCCGCCTGTTTAAGTATATTGACTTTGTGACGCTGGATGATGGCGAAGGTCCCTGGCTGAAACTGCTCGAATACCTGCAGGGAGAACGCCCCGTAGATCTGCTGCAGCGCACCTTTCTGCTGCAGGACGGCCAGGTGGCATACCTGAACGGCTGCCTCGACAAAGACATCCCGCATACCGAAGTCGGCACGCCCGATTATAGTGACCTGCCACTGCACGACTACCTCTCGGTGATCGATGTGATTAACCCGATGCACCGGCTCTGGAGCGACGGCCGCTGGAACAAGCTGACGGTAGCGCACGGCTGCTACTGGAAACGCTGCTCCTTCTGCGACATCACCCTCGACTACATCTCCCGCTACGAAGCGGCCCCGGCTACGCTGCTGGTGGACCGCATCGAACAGATCATTGCCCAAACCGGCCAGACCGGCTTTCATTTTGTAGACGAAGCTGCTCCGCCAGCTGCTTTGCGTGACCTGGCCATCGAGCTCATCCGCCGTGGCGTGAAGATCACCTGGTGGGGCAACATCCGCTTTGAGAAAACATTTAGCCCGGACCTTTGCCGCCTGCTGGCTGAATCCGGTTGCATTGCTGTTTCCGGAGGACTGGAAGTCGCTTCCGATCGCTTGCTGGACCTGATGCAGAAAGGCGTCAGCATTGCCCAGGTGGCCCGTGTGACGGACGGGTTTACGCAAGCAGGCATCATGGTGCACGCGTACCTCATGTATGGCTTTCCGACCCAAACGGCGCAGGAAACCATTGATTCGCTGGAAGTCGTGCGGCAGCTTTTCCTCAATGGTGTGATCCAGTCCGGCTACTGGCACCGCTTCAGCATGACGGCGCACAGCCCGGTAGGCAAGCACCCCGAGAAATTTGGTGTCGTGAAAGTAGGTCCTCCGGAAGGCGACTTTGCCAACAACGACCTGTGGCACGACGACCCGCAGGGCACCGACCATGAGGTATTTGGCCCGGGGCTGGCCAAAGCGATCTACAACTACATGCACGGTGTGGCGCTGGAAGAGCCGCTTTCGTTCTGGTTTGACTTCAAAGTGCCGCGCGTCACTGTTGACCGCAACCTGATTGCCCGGGCGATACAGGGGCCCGGCAAAGCAGACAACGAACGCAGGCTGTCCCGTGTCTTCTGGCTGGGCAATATCCCGGAGATCGATTTCACGATGTATGCCAAAAAAGGGCAAACCCTCGAACGCTGCGAGCTGACTTTCTACGAAAAGGCGGAGGATTTCCAGATCAAGACCACCGCAACGATCGGGCAGTGGCTGCTGGAGCAGCTGACGCTGCTGGTAGCAACGGACGCACCTGCTCTCACCTTAAAACAACTGGAGGAAAGTTATCCGACGGAAGCACATCTGAGTTTTACCGAATTCCTGGCTTCGCCTGTGTGGCTGGAACTGCGGGAAAAGGGACTGTTGTTGCTCTAGGTATAGCAGGTATAAAAAAGGGGAGGCGCTTGATCAGCGCCTCCCCTTTTTTATACCTGCTGTTTTGTTCAGGTTATGCTTTCTTCAGAAACTCTGTCTTCAACACCACCGTGCTTTTCCCAACCCGGCACTCTACTTCATTCGGGCTGCCGGTCAGGCGGATGCCTTTGATGACATTGCCTCTTTTAAGGGTGGTCGACATACCTTTCACTTTCAGATCTTTGACCACATGCACGGAGTCGCCGTCGTTGAGGATATTGCCGTTGCTGTCTTTTACTTCCATGATTTCTGTTGTTGATGTTACTGTGCTTTGATTTTCCTGCAAGCTACAAATTTGCTCCTCATTCCGGAAACTATACCTGTCTTCGGGCAAACAAAGGCTTTACTGCTGCATGTACCTGTCCCGGACAGCCTTGAACTCAGAGCCCGCTTTCCACTGCGGCCACTCCGCTGAGTTAGCCAGCCGGCTGCCTACCTTGTAGAGCAATTTGAGGTCTTCTGCTGCGCCATCCATCCTGAAACCGGGGTGTACCTGATCAGATGCCTTGTGATAGGTGTTGGCGTAGTAAGCGTCCAGTTTCTGCTTTCCTGCTGCTTTGCCTCCTTCTTCCAGGTCTATACCTGGCCCTATAAAGAGCGCCGGCACACCGATTTTAGCGAAGTTGAAATGGTCTGAGCGGTAATACAAGCCTGCTTCCGGATTCTCTTCCGGCGCAGCATAACGACCTGCCGCTTTTGCCTCGGCTGTGAGGTAGTCCTCTAACTCGGATTGTCCCATACCATAGAGGACGATGTCTTTTGTCTTGCCATAGGCATTGAGCATGTCCATGTTGATGTTGGCCACTGTCTTTTCTTTTGGGAAGACCGGGTTCTCGGCGTAGTAAGCCGATCCCCACAGGCCCTGCTCTTCTGCTGTCACGGCCAGGAACACGACTGTTCGCTCCGGCTGTGTCTGCTGGTTTTTGAAGGCTTTGGCTATTTCCAGCAGGCCCGCTACCCCGCTCGCATTGTCCACCGCTCCGTTGTAGATGCTGTCTCCCGAAGCGTCTGCCTTGCCAATGCCCAGGTGGTCCCAATGGCCGGTATAGATGATGGTTTCGTCGGGCCGCTGGCTGCCTGTTATTTTGGCAATGAAGTTGGAGGTCTTGTCATACCGGGCCTTCACTTGCATGGAGGTACTAACCTTCAGGTTCATCGGGATGGGTTTGTTCCCGGGCTTGGATACCTTGGCCATGATGGACTTGTAATCCATACCTGCGGCAGCAAACAGCTTTTCGGCTACCGGCATCGTCACCCAGCCTTCCATAGCGCACTTGTAGGTTTCTTTGCCACGGCTGTCGAGGTACATCCTGGAAGTGTTCCAGTTGTTCTGCACCACCTGGAAGCCATACCCGGCCGGCTCTGTGCTGTGGATGATAAGCGCACCTTTTGCTCCCTGCCGGGCAGCTTCTTCAAATTTGTAGGTCCAGCGGCCGTAGTAGGTCATGGCTTTGCCTTTGAATACGGCAGGATTCTGCTCATAGAAACCTGGGTCATTCACCAGGATCAGTACGATCTTATCCTTCACGTCGAGTCCGGCGTAGTCGTTCCAGTTATACTCCGGGGCCACGATGCCAAATCCGGCAAATACCAGGTCGCTTTCGTTTATTGAGATAGCCTCATCCGTTCGTCTTGTCCAGATGACGTAGTCGTTGCGTCCCTCCAGCTTCAGCTCCTGCTTCCCTTTGATGATCATGGTGGGACTGGCGGTGGTGTTCACCTCCACCATCGGCACCTCCTGCACATAACTGTTGCCGTTGCCTGGTTCCAGACCGAGCACTTTGAACTCCCGCTCCAGGTAAGCCAGCGTCTTCTGCTCGCCCGCAGTGAAAGGCTTGCGTCCTTCCAACTCATCAGCAGCGATTTCTGTCAGGTATTTCCCGTAGCTTTCTTCTGTGATGGTGACGCTGGTTTCAGCGCTGGCTTCAGCTGTTTTTGTGCCCGTGTCAGCAGATTGGCAGGCAGAACACAGCCCGGCCAAAGCCGGAAACAGAATGTATTTGATGCTTTTCATGTAATAAAAACGAATCTAAAAGTGTCCGAACAGAAAGGTATAAAATTATTCTTCAGGATAAAACCGGTGCAACGCCCGGCCTGCTTTCAAAAAAGAGGAGCCTAATTCAGGTCAGGCTCCTCAACAAGTACTAGGTGCAAACGCAGGTAAGAGTTCAGCAAATCCGGAATAGGCCATTTTTTAGCTATTGGCGGAATACGAACGTGAAGGATCAGAAGGTATAGCGCACTGCCTAAGCTTTCAACACAAAGGTATAACGGGCTTGCATGGCTTCTCCGTTTTTAGATACCTCCATCAAGAGCGCCGGATGAAAGATGTTGTCCCGCTCATTGCCGGGTTCACCAGGGAAGTAAAGTTGCGTGGTGAGAATAGTTTTACCCTGTCCCTTTACCTTAACATGGAAATGACGGGTGCGCCCTGTGTAAAGACCGGGCACTATCGTCTCCAGCCGGAAACGCCCTTGCTTGTCGGCGTACTGATGTCCGCGCAGCCGGAAGCCCTCGTTGTCATAGTTTCCGTCGTCATCGGCATGCCACCAGTCCAGAAGGGCGCCTCCTACCGGCTGGCAATTGGTATACAGCACCTGCCCGGTCAGAATAAGCGTGACACCTTCCATACCTTTCTCGCGCAAGTTGCTTCTTTCAGGAGAACGGGGTGTATAAAAGGGGCCTTCTGTTTGGGACGGAGTCGGTTCATCGTGGTCGTCGCACTGCGGTGTAGGTTCCAGCGCTTCCTTATGACCGAACAAAAAATTGGCCGGTGCCAGACCAACAAGCGGCAAAGCACTGAGAAAAAGAAATAACCGACGCCTCGAGATCTTCATAACCAGCTGACAACTTGACGATTGAAAGGGGGAACTCTATTAAAAGATACGTTATTCCATCCTTAAAAGGATATCCTGATCCTAGTCTACTTTCAAGCGCTTGCCCTTTAGTACGTGCCCGGATACTCCGGCTATAAAAAAAGCCGAAGTAGTGTTTTGCAACTACTTCGGCCTGTATTCGCTACCCTTCTTACCGGATTAATCCCGCTTCGACTTCAGCAGTTGCCTTAGTTCAGCCAGTTCGTCGCGGTACTTAGCTGCCTGCAGGAAGTCGAGGTCTTTGGCGGCGGCTTCCATCTGCTTCTCGGTTTTCTTGATGAGCTTTTCGAGTTCGTCTCGCTTCATCATCTGGATCACCGGTTCTGCCGCCAGCGACACTTCCTCCGGACCGGCATACACTTTCACCTCTTTCTTCTTGGAATCAGCTACCGATGTCTGCTCAAATATCTCGTCCTTGGTCTTGAGAATCGTGCGTGGCGTGATGCCATGCTCCAGGTTGTAAGCCATCTGCGTTTCGCGGCGGCGCGTGGTCTCCTCGATGGCGCGCTGCATGGAGCCCGTCATGCGGTCGGCATACATGATCACTTTTCCTTTTTCGTTTCGGGCGGCACGTCCCATCGTCTGGATCAGGGAACGCTGGTCGCGCAGGAAGCCTTCTTTGTCGGCATCGAGTATGGCGACCAGGCTCACTTCCGGCAGGTCAAGTCCTTCGCGCAGCAGGTTCACACCGATCAGCACATCGATGATGCCCAGGCGCAGTTCCCGCAGAATCTCTACCCGGTCCAGCGTCTTCACCTCGGAGTGCAGGTATTTTACCTTGATGTTGAGGCGGTCCATGTACTTGGTCAGCTCTTCGGACATACGTTTGGTCAGCGTCGTGACCAGCACCCGCTCCCCACTCTTGATGCGCTCATCCACTTCATCAAGCAGGTCATCTACCTGATTGGCACTCGGGCGTACTTCTATCACCGGGTCCAGCAGGCCGGTCGGACGAATGATCTGCTCCACGATGACGCCCTCTGACTTCTGTATCTCGTAGTCGCCCGGCGTGGCGCTGACGAACACCACCTGGTGCATCACGCCCTCAAACTCGTTGAAAGTAAGCGGGCGGTTGTCCATGGCCGCCGGCAAACGGAAACCGTACTCGACCAGCGCCACCTTGCGCGACCGGTCGCCACCCCACATGGCCCGTACCTGCGGCACCGTTACGTGGCTTTCGTCTATCACCATCAGGAAGTCATCCGGGAAGTAATCGAGCAAACAAAACGGACGCGCACCCGGGGCACGGCGGTCGAAGTACCGGGAGTAGTTCTCGATGCCGGAACAGTAGCCCAGTTCCCGGATCATCTCCAGGTCAAACTCGGTTCGCTCCTTGATGCGCTTGGCCTCCACCGGCCTGTCTTCTTTGAGGAAGTATTCGTGCTGCGCCACCATATCGTACTGTATCTCCGAAATGGCCTGGTGCAGTGTATCCTTCCCTGTCACGAACAGGTTGGCCGGGTATAGCGTGACGGCCTTCTCATCCGAGAGCTTTTTGCCCGAAGCAGGATCGATGCGGTGAATCTGCTCCAGCTCGTCGCCGAAGAAGTAGAGCCGGTAGGCAAAATCGGCATAGGCCGGAAAAATATCTACCGTATCGCCTTTTACCCGGAACGTTCCACGTGTGAACTCCGCCTCCGTGCGGCTGTAGAGGATCTGCACAAAGGTATAGAGCAGGTTGTTGCGGCTATACCGCTGCCCCGGCGCCAGGTGAATGACGTTCTTACCAAATTCCTCCGGGTTACCGATACCGTAGATACAGGACACGGATGCCACCACGATCACGTCGCGGCGACCTGACAGCAAAGCCGAAGTGGTGTGCAGGCGCAGTTTCTCGATTTCCTCATTGATTTGCAGATCCTTCTCGATGAACACGTCCGAGGAAGCGATGTAGGCCTCCGGCTGGTAGTAGTCGTAGTAGGAGATGAAGTATTCGACCGCGTTGTCGGGGAAGAATTGCTTGAACTCGCCGTATAACTGGGCAGCTAGTGTCTTGTTGTGGCACAGCACCAGCGTGGGCTTGCCTACGTTTTTGATCACATTGGCCATGGTAAAGGTCTTACCCGTACCTGTGGCTCCCAACAGCACCTGCGAGGGCTCCCCCTTGCGGATACCTTCGGTGAGTTGGGCTATTGCTTTCGGCTGATCGCCGGTAGGTTGAAATTCTGATGTTAGCTGAAAATCCATTCGTTGATTTTACGACATGTAAAGATATACTATAACATGAAATTGCAGCTGTAAGTTTAGCATTTGTCAATTAATACCTACTGCCGCACAGGTATAGCAAAACAAAAGGCCTGCTCTAAAAGCAGGCCTTTGCTGGTTTAACTATTCCTAACAAAAACTACAAAACCTGATCAAGTGCCACCCGCATTACCGGAGCATACCTGCTTCACTTTCACGGCGGGGTATAGCATGTGCACCGCTGTGCAAAGGGGACTGTACTGCCCGTTCAGTTCGAGCGACACTTCCACCATACGTCCCGGTGTGCGGAGCTCCAGCGGGAGGTTGTCGGTGGTCACGTAACCGCCATGCAACTGTCCCACATATTCTTTGCTGCGCTGCGGCATTTCATTCTCCGTTATCCGCAGCACATACCAGCCGCTTTCACAGTCCGTTCCCATTACCTCAACCTGCACACACGAGGGTACCGCCTCCTCCTCTTCCGCACAACTCACCACAAGAAAGGACAGAAAGAGGTAGAATGAGGCGATACACAAGGTGCTTTTCATAAGGTTATCATGTACTAATGGAGCAGGATTTCCAACAGAGAGCTTACTTGTTTGCGTACTAAAATGGTAGTAGTCTGCTTCATCGCAAAACGGTATGCCCTATGTTAGGAAAACGTATTTACTGGTATAAAAAATAAGTATCTGTAAAAACTGCATTCGGATCCGTACCGGTAAACGTGCTTTCCAGCACCAGTTTGTTGGCTTCCCGGAGCTTAACCACATACCGGGCAGACCAACTGAAATTACTCAGCACAAAGCTTCCGGCATAGGAATAATCGGCTTTAAACCTGTCCCGGTAGGTGTTGGCATACTGCGTACCGGAACGAAGCAGAAAAGCGCTATCTGCCCGTAGCTCAAAATAATCCTGGGGCCTCCCGTTGTATACCTGGGTGTTGCAGTTCCCGCTCCGGCAGAGCTTGCTGTTGATGCGTTCGATGGACCACTTTCCCTGCACCGCTACCTGTAGCTCATCTGCCCGCAGCTGCGGGGCTACGTCCTCTTTCTCAACGGAACAGGCTGACAACACCAAAAGCAGGCCGGCTGACGCCATTGCAAACCGGAATGTCAATTTCATAACCCTGTGGTCGTATTTAAATTAAAAGCTCCCGGAACAGGTTGACCCGATACCGGCCAGACCGGAAATTTCACCTGGCGCACATCCCGACATGAATACGGACATAAAAAGCAGTGCCAGCAATACATACCATCCCAGCATATTCCCTTTGCCGGCAGCCACCAGGACGACCAGGGTATGGAGTATCGATTTCATGAACAGCATCATTTGCATAGCGCCTTTTTAACAATCTTTATACACTAACATGATTCTGTTTACCAGCAGATGGTTGCACGCGCAGACAGAAAAATGAAATATTATTTTTTGCCGTTATTCAACTGATAGTTCAGGCCCATGTTCAGGCCGAAGGCATAGGGTTTGCCCTGTGGTGCCATTGCCTTGTCGGGCTCTGCCACCAGCGTGCTGAAGTAATTGCGGACCTCCGGCCCCAGCACCACCGTCAGGTTGTCGGAGATGCGTTTGCCTACGCCTGCGGACAGGTTGCCCGAAAACTGCACCTTCCGGAAAGGCGAGTCCTCGTCCTTGGGCCTGTAGTTCACCGACTGCACCTCCTGGTTGGAAGCCGTTATACTTGTCTCCAGCAGGAAGTTGGCAGCCACCCCTCCGGCAGCATACCAGAACCAGTCTTTGGCGATCTCATTCTCAAACTGGAGGCCCACAGGTATAGACAGGTGCCGGTACTTGTAGTCTACGTTGAAAGCGTCCGCCGCCCTGGCCACGCTGATGGAATCAGGGGTAAAGCTGTGGTCGAGCGATGGCAGCAAAATGGTGGATGGGTCCAGCTCATAGCGCTCGTTGGTGCGCGGTTTGAACCAGAACTGCCGCACGATGTAGTTGGTCCTGGTGCGGGCCGAACTCTCGCTATAGCCAATACCAGCCAGCAGCTTCAGCTTCTCTTTCAGCTTAAAGCCTGTCTTCACTTCCATGGTATAGGAGAAAGTAGGCACTGTTTTATCTTCAAATTCATCCCGGGCGGCATCCATGTTATGGAATGACTCTGAGGAAGCGGATAGTCCCTGTGCGGCGAAGCTTCTGTAATTGACAGCCGTCATCATCTGGTCAGGCAGGCCGATGTTCTGGTCAAAGTAGGTGGGAGCATAGGCCAGGTTCAGGCTCCAGCGGCTGTCGCCTCCCCCCTGCGCTTGCTCCTGCGTTTCATCTTTCCCCTTATTCAGGCTGGCAGCCAGTGCTTCGGTCTGTTGCTGGTCCTTCTTATCGCGGGCCGCCTGGTATTCTTTATTCAACTCCACAAAAGACTTCGGTTCAAGGGCCAGCGTTCCCGCGCCTGGCTGTGCCGGCTGTGTCTCCTCACTGCCAAACGACAGGGTAATGCTTTGTGAAACTGAACGTCTGTAACGGTGGAAACCTGCTGGTACTGCATTGGTTCCTGCTGCGTCTCTCACAGTGCGTGCCGCGATCGTATTTCTTCTTTCCGAAAGTTGTTGCTCCGGGGTGTTTGCGGATGAACTGCTGCCTGCGCTATAATATCCCTGCGGGTCCGCTGCTGCGATGAGATCCCCGTTTGCTGCTGTACCTGAGTGACGCTGCGCTTTCTTGGTAGCGGCTGCCTGTGCGGCAGAGGTTCCGGCTATAGCTACGTGATGCTCTATTGTCCCGTCGTTTTCTTCTGCTGCAACGGCAGGCGCAGGTAAGGTGCTAGCGCCCGGTGCTGACGCGATGGGCTGCTGCGTTGTGCCCTGCTTTGCGCTGTCTTTGAAGTGGTAGGTCAGCAGGGCACCGCTCAGCATGAACAGCACGAAACAGGCAGCCGCCAGCTGCCGGTAGAAGAGTACTTTCTTCCTGTACTGGCCGTTCTCCTGAACAGTCAGCTCATGGTCTATACGGGCCCAGAGATCCGGAGCAGGCGAGGCCTCAGCGTCGTGCATGCGGCGCTGAAACTCCTCTTCCAGTGTATGGCGCTTATGGTTATTTGCTGATGACATGCTCTTGAAATGATTTATCCTGGCGCACCAGCATACTTTGCAGTATGCCACGGGCGCGCGAGTATTGTGACTTAGATGTACCTTCGGAGATGCCCAGCATCTCCCCTATTTCCTTGTGATTGTATCCTTCAATGGCGTACAGGTTGAACACCATGCGGTAGCGCGGAGCCAGGCTTTGGATCATGCTCAGCAACTCGTCCATGGAGTAGCCTGTCAGGTTCACATCCCCGGAAGGGATGTTGCCTGCCTCTTCTGTTTCATGTGAAACGGTGAGCAGCGACTTCTGGCGCAGTTGCTTCAGGGCGGTGTTGATCATGATGCGCCGTATCCAGAATTCAAGCGGGCAGTCCCTTTTAAAATTCTGTATGTTGGCAAACACTTTTACAAACCCATCCTGCATCATATCCTCTGCCTCAAAGCTGGTAGGGGCATAACGTAAGCAAACCATCATCATCTTTTTAGAATACAGGTCATACAGGAGCCGTTGCATTTCCCGCTTGCCGGCAATGCACCCCTCTATGAGTTTATCCTCTTCTGATTTAGGTTTAGTAAAAAGCTTCAAACGCCTCTTAAGTTAAGCTCCACCTCTATGATTCCCGGGATGAGGCAAAGGTTGCAAGCACAAAAAAATATTTTCAGGTAGATCAGCTAAGCTTCGCCAAGGTATAGCCGGCAACTGCTGAGTAAATATAGGAAAATATTATGTTTAAACAGGCGCCTTTTTAGATAATGATAATAGGTATGCTGCAATGCGGAAACCGGCCCGGCCTATAACAGCAAAGGCCTCTCCGTCGGGAGAGGCCTTTGCTGTTATTCTTTTATGTAAAGGTGAGCGTAAGATCAGATTATGGCCATGAAGAGAATCTTGTAAAAAAAGATTGCTACGACAGATGCTGCCAATACCCATACATACCCGATCACCCGGTAAGCCATAGGTGCCGAATCGCCTTCACGGCTCAGTATTTCGTAGGCCTGCAGCCGCGCCTGCCCCAGTATGCTTTTAGACACGAGCTGGTAGGCCAGGCTAAATCCCAGTATAACCAATACCACATCATCCAGGAATCCAAATACAGGCACCAGGTCCGGCACCAGGTCGATCGGGCTGATCGCATACCCAATTACAAAGGCCAGCAGAAGGGGCACATACCACCTCACCTCCGGATGGCGGGCGGAGAGGTATAGCGCGTAAATTTCTGCATTCAGTTCGTTTGCTTTCTGGCGAAGGGTGGAGAGTTGCGTCATCGTATAAGGGCTTCGGGTAGAGCTTTTTATACTGTACGCTGGGACAGCAGCAGAAAGTTTCAGTGTATAAGAATATTGATACAATAAGTTAACAAGGTTATTCGTTGTTCCAGATTTTCCAGGCAGCTTCGGCCTGTGCGTGCAGCATGGCAAGCCCGTTCAGGGTGCTGGCCCCGGCCTCCCGGCCTCTTTGCAGAAACAAGGTTTCTTCCGGATTATAGACCAGGTCGTAGAGGTAATGGCCGGAAGTAAGCGCCTGGTAAGGTATAGCCGGCGCATGCTCTGTTTCAGGCGCCATACCCAGGGGAGTTGTATTGATGAGGAGGGTATAGGCCTGCAGCATATCCGGTGTTAGCGAGGTATACGCCAGCTCTCCCGCCGCCGGGTTTCTGGAGACAGAGGTATACCCAATGCCAAGTGCTTTGAGCGCTGCCCAGACCGCTTTTGCCGCTCCGCCCGTGCCCAATACCAGCGCCCGGCTCCCTGCTCCGGCCGGATAGAATTGCTGCAAGGTATCCCGGAAACCAATAAAATCGGTGTTGTAGCCTTTGGTCCTGCCTTGTGTAATACGGATCGTATTCACTGCACCGATCTGTGCGGCACTCTCTTCCAGTTCATCCAGGTAAGGTATAACGGCCTCCTTGTATGGCACGGTGACGTTGAGCCCCACGAGTTCCGGTTCCCGGGCCAGCAAGTCAGGAAAGGCTGTGATCTCCGGCAGCTCGTAGAGTTCGTAGCGGGCATCCGCTATACCTGCTTTGGCAAACTTTTCTGTAAAATAGCGCTTCGAAAATGAATGCCCGAGTTTCTTACCGATCAATCCGAATCTACGCATATGCATGTCTTGGTTTATTCACAACGTTATACTTTCCCGGCGGGTGTTTCGGCCACACGATCCAGTACGTATACCAGCAGGAAGCCAAAGATAGCCAGCAGTGCCGCGTATAGCAGGTAGGGTTCCTGGCCTGAGAGTTCCAGGTAGTGCCACGGCGTTACATTTTCCTGGATCAGCGGCTTTACTACGCCGTGGCGGTCGGTATAGGTTTCGAGCGTATGCTTCCAGGGCCATACCTTGTTGAGCGAGCCTACCATAAAACCGGTCAGCAGCGATACCGCCAGGTTGTGGTATTTTTTGAGCATCCAGTTCAGGACATGCGAAAAAGACAGTATTCCCGCCATGCAGCCCAGGCCAAAGATCAGAATGATGTCTACTCTGATCTCCTGCAGCGCATTCATGATAAACTCGTACTTGGCCATCAGCAGTAGCAGGAAACTACCCGATATACCCGGCAGTATCATGGCGCAGATCGCAATAGCGCCGGCCATAAAAATAAACCAGTAGGCCTCGGGCGTCTGCATGGGTACGGCAACCGTTATGTAGTACGCTATCGCCACCCCGATGAGGCCGGCCAGCACGACAGCAGGCCGCCACTGGGTTATCTTTTTACCTACTACCAGCGCGGAAGCCACGATCAACCCGAAGAAGAATCCCCACAGCATGATCGGATAATATTCCAGCAGGTAGAGTACAAGCTTGGAAAGAGAGAGAATCGAAAAAAAGATCCCGGCCAGCAGCACGACCAGGAAGTTGCCATTGATGTGTTGCCAGAAGCCCTTGATATTCAGCCGTGCCAACAGGCGCAATGCCTCGCCGTTCACGGAGCGTATGGAATCGAGCAGCTCTTCATAAATACCGGAAATAAAAGCGATCGTACCGCCTGATACGCCGGGCACTACATCGGCCGCGCCCATTGCCACGCCTTTTGAAAACAGCAGCAGGTATTCTTTTAATGATCTTCTTCTCATTTTATAGAAATGACAGCTTTTCAGCCGCACAAAAAAAATTGCCCGCCGGGGCTACCGATGGGCAATTAACCAGTTAAACTTTATGTGTTATGCGTCAATGATCGGAGACCCATTGTTGAGGAAAAAGTCAAACGTGTCGCCCCGAAGGCCCAGACGGATCGTTTCGAGCGGGATGATTTCGCTTGGCGCGATGTTACCCAGGTTCACGTTGGCGCCCAGTAACTTGATGAACCATACCTGTTGCGCTTTCTGAGGAGCTTCCCACAGGATCTTTTCAAACGGCACCTGCGTCAGAATCTCTTCCACCAGTCCACTGCGCACCTCTCCCGTCGAGCGGAACAGGCCCACGTTGCCGCCTTCACGGGCTTCCCCGATTACTTTCCAGGCACCGGCTTCCAGCTCCGCCTTCATCAGCTTGATCCACATGTAGGGCGGGATGATCTTCTCCGCGTCCTTGGAACCCACTTCTGACAGCACCGTTACCTGCTCGGACAGGGTCTGGATGTAGCCGCACTTCTTATCATGCGCCATTTCCAGCGAGCCATCCGACACCTCGGCAAAAGTCATGTTGTACTTGTCGAGCACCCGGCGGTAGTCGTCAAACTGATTGCGGGCAATGAACGCCTCGAACAGCGTACCTCCGAAGTAGACCGGTATACCTGCCGCTCTGTACACATCCAGCTTCCGCTGCAGGTTGGGCACCACATAGGAGGTAGCCCAGCCCAGTTTTACGATGTCTACATAGTTTGCCGCCACTTCCAGGAAGTCTTCGACCTCCCGAATGCTCAAACCTTTGTCCATGGCCATGGTAAACCCGCGCTCACGGGGCTTCACCTCGCGCTCCGGGAGGCTGTTCAGAATATAGTTGTTACTCATTATTTGCGATATTGGTCAATCAGTCTGGATAATGCCCGCTGCGATTCCAGTTCAGGGAAGAACTCAAACAACAGCTTGTGTTTGTCGAAGTCCAAAATTAAAGCATTTTCCAGATAATTGTAAGCTTCTCGGTATTTTCCTGCCGAAAGCATATACGCACATGCCCTGTAAT
>NZ_JSYF01000379.1:0-3035 GCF_054824225.1 Pontibacter sp. HJ8 | reverse complement strand
CTCAATCACTCATTCGCTCATTCAAAATTAAACTGAATATGAAAGGAAGCTTCTTAAAGCATATAGCAGGTATAGTGTTACTGGGCGCGCTGGCTCTGCCGGTGCAGGCCCAGCAGGATTACGGCACAACGTATAGTAACGGCAAAATCCTGCTGGATCAGCAAAGGTATGACAAAGCCATGGCAGAGTTACTGCCTGTCACGCAAGCCACTGCCAACAACCCCTATGCTCCCGAAGCCTCTTACTTGTATGCGCTGGCCGCGCTGAAAGCCAACAAACTGCCGGAAGCACAGCGTATGCTGCAGCAGCTGAAAGAACAGCACCCGCAGTGGCCCAGTCTGCCGGAAGCTAATTACCTGCTGGCAAACGTGCTTTTTGAAAAAGGCGAATATGAACAGGCACTGGCTGAACTGAGCAGTATCAAATCCGGTCGGCTCACTTCTGACGCGGAGGGCTTGAAGCGCTTTTACCTGAACAGGCTCCCGGACAGAGAGCAATTCGAAAAACTGCTGCAGCGCTACCCGGATGATAAAGTCATTGCCCAGGCGTATGCAGACAAACTTCTGGCCGGTTGGTACCGCCCGCAGGACAGGGCCACGCTGGAAGAAATCGTCTCCAGGCATAAACTGGACCGCAACCGCTACCTGAGCGCCAATGCCATGCGCAAGCCGGCCTATAATGTAGCTGCCCTAATGCCATTTCAGCTAAACCAGGACCTGGGAGTTTCTGCCCGCAAAAACCAGTTCGCCACCGACCTGTTTGCCGGCATGAAGATGGCGCAGGATTCTTTAAAGCAACAGGGCATCCACATCAACCTCTATGCTTATGATGCCGGAACCGATACCACAGCTGTAAAACGCATTCTGGCAACTCCGGAGCTGAAGCAGATGGATCTGGTGGTAGGTCCGGTGTACAAATCAGCCGCCAAAATAGCAGCCCGTTTTGCGGCAGAGAACAGCGTGAACGTGATCAATCCCCTCTCCCAGGATCTGGACGTTGCTACCAACAACCCGAATTTGTTCCTGTTTGAGTCTTCCATCGCCACGCAGGCACAACAGGCTGCGACCTATGCCTATAACACCTTCACTCCCAAAACGGCCATCATCCTGTACGAACGGGAGAAAGATGATACGACATTTGCATATTTCTACAGGCAACAGTTCACCCGCCTGGGAGGCAAAGTAAAAACCTATAAAAAGCTTAATTCCAGCCAGAATGCGGCCACGGCTGCTTTATTTAAAGAACTGAAGCTGGAGGAAGTGGGCCATATGGCTGTTTTCTCCGATAAAATGCCGGCTGCTGTGAACACGATCAGCCTGTTGCAGTCAAAAGCGGCCACCATGCCCTTGATGACTTATGAAAACTGGCTGGGTGTAGGCCAGATCAGCCTCCGCCAGCTCGACAACCTGGAAGTATACTTTGTAAGCCCGAAGTACATTGACCAGATGGCTTCCGCGCTGAATCATTTCAAGAAGCGGTATGCTGCCCGGTATAACATGCCACCTTCTGTCTATGCCTATGCCGGCTTCGAAATGATGTACTATTTTGGAACCTTGCTACAGAACTACGGGCCAAACTTCAACCAGGCATTGGCTACGGATGGCCTGAAGCCCGGTGTGTTTTACCAGGGCATCGGCTATACCGACCGATCCGCCCGCAACGAGGTCAGAAAAGACAACCAGTATATTCCGATCACAAAACTGGAGAACCTGCAGCTGACTGTAGTCAATCCGGTTTTCTAATTACTTCTTTTACAAAACAACCACATGAAAATAGCACCGATTAGCGAAGAGCTGTTCCAGCGTGCACAGCATTCTATACCTGGCGGGGTGAATTCCCCAGTCCGGGCCTTCCGGGCCGTGGGGGGCAACCCTCGTTTTATGGTATCGGCCAAAGGCCCATACCTGTTCGATGAAGATGGCAACCGTTACATGGAGTTCATCAACTCCTGGGGCCCTATGATACTGGGCCATGCCGCCGAAATTGTGCAGGAGGCGGTACTAAAAGCTATACCTGATTCCCTTTCTTTCGGTGCCCCGACCCGCAAGGAGATCGAGATAGCGGAACTGATCGTGGACATGGTGCCGTCCATTGAGAAGGTGCGTATGGTAAACTCCGGTACGGAGGCTACGATGTCGGCTATCCGCGTGGCCCGTGGCTATACCGGCCGCAACAAGATCATCAAATTTGAAGGCTGTTACCATGGCCACGGCGACTCTTTCCTGATCGCGGCAGGCAGCGGTGCCATCACCCTGGGCGTTCCGGATAGCCCGGGCGTAACGGCAGGTGTAGCCGCCGATACCCTGACGGCTCCTTATAACAACCTGGAAGCGGTCAGGACGCTGGTAGAAGCCAACAGCGACCAGATCGCAGCCATTATCCTGGAGCCTGTGGCCGGCAATATGGGACTTGTACTTCCTGCGCCTGGTTTCCTGCAGGGACTGCGTGATATCTGCACTCCGGAAGGCATTGTGCTTATTTTCGATGAGGTGATGACTGGCTTCCGCCTGGCGCCAGGTGGAGCACAGGAACTGTATGGCGTTACGCCGGACATGACCACACTGGGTAAGATCATTGGAGGCGGTATGCCGGTGGGCGCCTATGGCGGCAAGAAAGAGATCATGAACTTTGTGGCTCCTGCCGGTCCCGTTTACCAGGCAGGTACGCTCTCCGGGAACCCGATCGCAATGTCGGCAGGTATGGCCATGTTGCAGTACCTGCAGCGCCATCCGGAGGTATACACCAACCTGGAGCAGACGACTACGAACATGGTATCCGGTATGCAGGAAAACATGCAGAAACTGGGTATGAACTATACCATCAACCAGGTAGGCTCCATGTTCAGCATCTTCTTCACCGAGCAGCCGGTAACGGATTTCGAGAGCGCCAAAACTTCGGACACCGCAATGTTTGGCCGCTACTTTAACAGCATGCTGCAGCGTGGCGTCTACCTGGCTCCTTCCCAATACGAGTCCCTGTTTGTATCGACTGCCATCACAGGCGAGCTGGTGCAGGAATACCTGCAGGCCAACCTG
>NZ_JSYF01000378.1:0-2227 GCF_054824225.1 Pontibacter sp. HJ8 | reverse complement strand
GTTCATAATTAACTAAGATTATTACTGTAAATTATATATATAAGATAATTTTTACTATACAATTGAACGCGTTACGGGGAAGGAAAGCAGTCGTTTTGAGAGGAGGGGCAGGTATAAGACGCGCGATCGCGCAAAAGCTCGCTGCCGCTGGCACCCAAACAGCAGTAGCCGACTTGACAACATCTTACACGCCGACAATGTGGGACTGACGACGTAGTCAAAATGAGTGGTCATTGGAAAAGAAATGAAAAAGTAGGCGAACTCATCAACGGAAACTTCTGCGAGCGCGTAATAGGGTGCACTGGAAAAGAGTGGCCCCTGAACCTGGCCGGTGAACTGGCTGCCGAATGCGGCAGGCTCATCATCGCCGGATTTCATTAGGACGGCATGCGACAGGTGAACATACAACTATGGAACTGGCGCGGGCTCAATGTTATCAATGCGCATGAGCGCGATCCACAGGAATACATAAAGGGTATACAATAGGCTGTCACAGCTGTAGAGAAGGGCATCATCAACCCGGATCTGCTCTATACCCATACGTTTACTTTAGAGGAAATTGACAAAGCCTTCCACCACTTGGCCTCCCGGCCCGATGGGTTTGTGAAGGCATTTATCACACTTTAAACTATGCAGGAAACTCTACTGGACTGCGGACTTGATGCCGTTGCAACAGGTTCATCTTCTCCTTATTCGGAACCGAAACAGGGCTTCCGGAGAGTCGGCTGGATCGGCGCTGGGATGGCGCGACTCACCTCCGTTCCGGATGCAAGGTCGGGAAGGGCCAATGTGGCTGGGCAGGGAGAAGGATTCAATGAAGAAGCAAAAGAAAACGAGAAAGCAGCAGAAGTTATAGATAAAATATACGGGAGATAAAAATCATGGAAGTACAGCATTACCCAAGCAGAATTTTAATGACAGCAGACACGGTAGGTGGTGTCTGGACGTACGCACTGGAACTGATAAGAGCAATGGCCCCGCATGGCACCCAGGTGTCGTTGGCAACAATGGGCGCCCCCCTGAGCGAAGAGCAACGCAGCGAAGTGGAAGGTATAAGCAACCTGACCGTGTATGAAAGCGAGTACAAGCTTGAGTGGATGGACAACCCATGGGAAGACGTGCAGAAGGCAGGCGAGTGGCTGCTTGAGCTGCGCGACAAAGTGCAGCCCGACCTGATCCACCTCAACGGCATGGTACACGGCAACCTGGACTGGGGCAAGCCGGTCCTCCTCGTGGTACACTCCTGTGTGTTGTCCTGGTGGCGTGCCGTTAAAGGCCAGGATGCCCCGGCCGCCTGGAAGAAGTATAGCGACATGGTGAAGAAGGGGCTTCAGTCCGCCGATATGGTGGTGGCGCCAACCCAGGCCATGATGCACCAGGCCGAAGAACTGTACGGACCGTTCAGAAAAAGCTCCGTTGTGTACAATGGCCGTGGTCAGCACCATTTCCAGTTTGGCCGCAAAGAGCCGTTTGTGTTCAGCATGGGCCGGGTATGGGACGAGGCCAAAAACATCTCGATGCTGGCGCACATTGCTTCAGAACTGCAGTGGCCGGTCTACATTGCCGGCGAAGAGAAGCACCCCGATACCGGGAAGCAGGTGGAATTGGAGAACGTCCACTTCCTGGGCCATTTATCAAACAAAGAAGTATCGGACTGGCTATCGAGGGCATCTATTTACGCTTTGCCGGCCAAGTATGAGCCTTTCGGCCTGACCGTGCTGGAGGCTGCCATGTCGGGTTGTGCGCTGGTAGTGGGCAAAACCGAAAGCCAGGCGGAGATATGGGGCAATGCCGCCCGGTATGTAGACCCGCAAAACGCAGATGAGCTCCGCAACACGATCAGCAACCTGATCGAAGACGAATTCTGCCGCAACATCATGGCGTGCCGGGCAGTAAAACGCTCCCATGGCTATACCTCAGACCAGATGGCGCAGGACTACGGCCACCTGTACGGGCAACTCATCAAATCACCGGTTACGGCATAAATAATTATGATTATGTAGTTGCGAGAGTGAGCGAATCAACCTTTTGTAATTCCGTCTTCAGGAGAATGCACGATTGATTTGATGAGATTTTTCGTTCTGATCGAAAGGAATGCAGAACCAAGGAGTAATTCATTTCGAAACCACGCATTCACTCATTCATTACCGGACTGGAACCATGGCAATGCGCATTTCTTGTGAGCGTCGCGCGGGAGCTGAAGGGGGAACAGGTATAGGAGCTGAAG
>NZ_JSYF01000377.1:0-11394 GCF_054824225.1 Pontibacter sp. HJ8 | reverse complement strand
GTCCCCGCCGGACAGGCGAAGCTATACAACTACGCCAGGTTGCCAGCAGCAAGAGCAACAGTTTCGAAGCATAGCTGGTAGAGACTGCCTATTAAAATTTTATTATCATATAAAACAGAAATGCCCTGTCAATACTGACAAGGCATTTCTGTTTTATAAAGAGTAAAGCTATACCTACAACGAGCCCGTCGCAGGTGCTGCTTCGGCTTTCTTCACTGCGATAGCATCCACCCCTTTCTCCTTCACCAGATTGTTCAACGCCGGCACGTCCTGCGTTTGTACCTGTTTGAACAAGCTCAGTTGCTCGTCTATCTGGCTTGTGATCTCTTTCTTGAAAGCATAAGCCTGATCGGTTGGGCGGAAGTCGCCGGTACTCACCTGCCCTACCAGGTTGGCCAGTTTGTTGTTGAGCCGGATCGGGTAGTTGAGCGGATCCTGGCCACTGCGGTTTTTGGTCTGGTACAGCGCTTCCTCAATGGCCGTGATCTTCTTGTCAATGGCAGTAGCGGACGCTACAATGTCTTTGTAGTGCTCCTGCCCTTTCAGATTCCCTTTCAGCGTGTTGAGCTGCGCCCGCATGGTGCGGATATCCTTGATGGCATCGTGCGTTTCAGTCAGCTTGTTGCGAACCTCGCTCAGGAAGGTGAACTGGGCTGCCCGGTCTTCCGGCGTGGCTTTGGTACGCGGGTCAGGGAGGATCGCAAAATCAGTTTCCTGGCTCTCCTTGTTCACCGTCAGCTTCGCCTTGTAGGTACCAGGTATAGCTTTCGGCCCCTGGGTGCCGCCTCCCCACAGGATCAGCCCGTCAAACTTGCTGGCCTCCGGGTAGCGCATGTCCCACACAAAGCGGTTCAGGCCTTCCTTCACGGCCAGCTGTTCGTTTTTCTCCTTGGCATTGCTCGCATAGCTTCGAATCAGTTTTCCGTTCTGGTCCAGAATCTCAAGCTTTACCACGGTGGAAGAGTCTGGCTTTTGGGCCATGTAGTAATGCACCATCACGCCACCCGGGTGGTTCTCACCGGCTATTTTGGAAGGGCCTCTGCTGCCGCCATCCATCTTGTAGCTGTCCAGTGGCTTGTAGAGGTGGAATTTCGAGGCGGCTATACCTGTGTTGAGTTGGTGCAGCAGCGTCAGGTCGTCGATGATCCAGAAGCTACGGCCCTGCGTGGCTGCGATCAGGTTATCATTTTTTATGGTGAGGTCCGTGATCGGTACGATGGGCAGGTTCAGCTGGAAGGGCTGCCAGTTCTCGCCATCGTTGAAGGATACATACATGCCATACTCGGTACCGGCATACAACAGGCCGGCACGCTTCGGATCGGCACGCACCACGCGGGTAAAATGATGCTCGGCTATACCTTTGGTAATCTTGTCCCAGGTTTTGCCATAATTGGTCGTCTTGTAGAGGTAGGGCCGGAAATCACCGGACTTGTACATGGTAGCGGCCACGTAAGCGGCCCCTTTTTGTGTCGGGTGCGCCTCGATGCTGTTGATCTGGATCCACTCGGGTATACCCTTCGGCTGTACTTTCGTCCAGGTCTTGCCGTTGTCGCGCGTTACGTGCACCAGCCCGTCGTCGGAACCGGTCCAGATCACGCCCGGTTCTACCGGCGACTCGTTGATGGCGAAGATGGTACCGTAGTACTCCACGCTGGTGTTATCCTTGGTGATCGGCCCGCCGGATGGCCCCAGTTTAGTCGAGTCGTTGCGGGTCAGGTCCGGACTGATGGTCTCCCAGGACTGTCCCTCGTTGTAGGTCACGTGCACGTGGTTGGAAGTCGTGTAAAGCTTCTTCGGATCGTTCGGCGAGAACATGATCGGGAAGTTCCACTGGAAACGGTACTTCATACCTTCGGCACCGTGGCCCATCGGGTTATCCGGCCATACGTTGATCACGCGCTCCTGTCCGTTGCTGTGGTCCACGCGCGACAAAAAGCCGCCATAATTACCGCCATACACAATCTCCGGGTTCTCCGGGTTCACGGCCAGGTGCGCACTTTCGGAGCCGGCCGTTTCTTCCCAGTCGTCTTCGGTTATACTTCCGCCATTTGATCTATGCGAGATACGCACCGTAGAGTTATCCTGCTGCGCTCCATAAATACGGTACGGGAAATGATTGTCGGTCACCACGCGGTAGTACTGGCCGGTAGGCTGGTTGTCCATCGTACTCCAGTTCATGCCGCCGTCCGAAGTCACCTGTGCGCCGCCGTCGTTGGCAATGATCATACGCGATGGGTTTTCAGGCGCGATCCAAAGGTCGTGATTATCACTGTGTTTGGCATACCCTGCCGTAAAGGTTTTGCCGCCGTCTTTGCTGCGGTGGTAGGATACATTCAGCACGTAGACCACATCCTCGTCTTTGGAATCGGCATATACGCGGGTATAGTACCAGGCCCGCTGGCGCAAGTTGCGGTCATCGGTCATTTTGCGCCAGGTAAGGCCGCTGTCGTCGGAGCGAAACAAGCCCCCTTCCTCCGCCTCCACCATGGCATACACCCTGCTGGAGTTGACCGGAGAAACCGCTACCCCGATTATACCTAGTGTACCTTTTGGCAGACCTTCGCTCTTCGATATATCTTTCCAGGTATCGCCGCCGTCGGTGCTTTTCCAGATGCCGGATCCGGGCCCACCGGAAGACAAACTATGCGGGTTGCGGCGCACGTTCCAGGTGGTGGCGTACAGGTGGCGCGGGTTACCCGGATCGATGATCAGGTCGACAGCGCCGGCGTCCTTGTTGGCAAAGAGCGTCTTCTTCCAGGTTTTGCCGCCGTCTGTACTTTTGAATACGCCGCGTTCCTCATGCGACTTATACAGGTCGCCCATCGCCGCCACATACACAATGTCGGGGTTCTGCGGATGAATGCGGATGCGGCCAATGTGCTTGGAATCTTTCAGACCGATGTGCTGCCAGGTCTTGCCGGCGTCTACAGACTTCCATACCCCATGCCCGGACGAAACATTGCCGCGCACCGTCTTCTCGCCCTCACCTACATACAATACATTCGGGTCGGCCTCGCTCACAGCGACAGCCCCGATCGAGCCGCCAAAGAAATTATCCGAGATATTATCCCAGGTAGAGCCGCCATCGGTCGTGCGCCATACGCCCCCGCCCACAGATCCGAAATAGTAGAGATTTGGTTTGCCGGGCACACCGGCAACCGTAGCCGACCGACCGCCCCGGTAAGGACCAATGGAACGCCAGGTCAAACCTTTGTAAAGTTTGGGATCGATCGTAGCAGCCGCTTCCTTCTGTTTTGCACTGCGCGGCTTCTGCTTCTGCGCCATGGCTTCCGGCGTTGCCAGGGCCAGGGCAAAGAGCAGACAAGCGGCCGTGCCTGTTCTGTAGAAAATTCTTTTCATATAAAGGTGAGTAAGAGATGATAGGCTAAGGTGTTTGGGCCAATGAGTTAGGAAAGTTTAAGAAGAAAAGCAAGCAGTCGTTATTCCACACTTTCGTTCCGGCATGTTGTAAAGCATTCTGCTGCCCTGTCTTCACAGGATATTTATTAAGAGCATGGCAAACACCTTATCGGTAACCACCTGATTTTTCTGCCAACCCTATTGCCTACATTTCAAACTAGACTCGGCTTCCCCGGCAACGATAGGTGTTTTCATGTTACGTTCTTACAAAGCAGCAATATTGTTAGCTATATATTTTTCATTGAATACACTCAGAAGCGCATCAGTAAATTTCAAACCCAATACAATAGCTTATTCCTTCAATTTACTATTCCCAAAACACCTTCTTCTTCTCTATAAAGTTTATACCCGTTATTTACGAAACCAGAGAAGCATACTAATACAATTTATCGCCGATTTATACCTGGGCAGAGGGTACCATTCTATTGCACATAAATCAGCTAAAACAAATATAGGGTAATGGCTGTATACAGCGAAATGAGTTAATTAAAATAAGCGTACCTCTTTATCTATTTGATCTTTATGTAACATTTCTAACTTTTAAAAAACATCTCACCTATGAACAGATTTTTTACTTTAATTGCTGCTCTCTGCTTTCTGGCGAGTAGTGCATTTGCACAGGCAACTGTAGACTCCGAACTAAAACAAGTGCTACAATCAGCTATTGCACCAGTTCAGATAGTGGTAACATTTCATGGGGATGGCGCACCAACCAGTGCTCATGTCAACCTGCTACAGAGCCTGGGGATTACACAAGGTATTACATTCCAATCGTTGCCGATTGCGGGTGTGTTAGCCACAGCGGCTCAGGTTGACGCTTTGGCAAATAATGCAGCTGTAAGATCTGTTTTCCTGAACAAGAAGCTCTCCTATTTTAACTACAATGGCACGCACCTCACCGGTGTACAGAGACTGAGACTGGACAAGGAAATGACCTCCAGGAACAAGGGGCTTCCGGTATCCGGGAAAGGGATTGGTGTGATGATCAACGACAGCGGTGTAGATGGCACCCACGATGATATCAAACTGGGTACACACCTGGTTCAGAACGTGATGGGCACAACCAACCTGAATGGCTTAGATGCGATGTTGCCTGTAACCTGGCTGGAAAATGTGCCTAACACCGACACCAATTCTGGCCACGGCACGCATTGCGCAGGTAGCGTGGGCGGCAATGGCGCAAAGTCTGGCGGCAAGTATGAAGGCGCTGCACCGGGTGCCAGCCTGATCGGCTATGGTTCCGGAGGCGCCCTATTCATTCTGGATGCTATTGGCGGCTTTGATTATGCGCTTACCCACCAGTATGAGTATGGAATCAGAGTGATCAGCAACTCATGGGGAACATCTGGTAAATTTGACCCGAACAACCCGGTAAACGTTGCTTCCAAAAAAGCATATGACCGTGGTATTGTTTCTTTGTTTGCAGCTGGCAACGAAGGCCCTGGTTCCGACACGCACAACCCCTATGCTATTGCACCCTGGGTAATATCAGTTGGCGCAGGCGATAAGTATGGCAAACTGGCTGATTTCTCATCGAGAGGTGTGAAAGGCGAGGGCGGTACCTTTACAATAGATGGCGAATCCTGGACGTTCGAAAACAGACCAACCATCGTAGCACCGGGCGTTGACATCGTTTCTACACGAGTTATTGCTCCGGTTTCTTCACTTTCCATTGATATGGATGCCGAGCAGCTTGACCCGGCGCACGTGCCATTTTATACGCACATGAGCGGCACCTCTATGGCAACGCCGCATGCAGCTGGTATTGTTGCCCTGATGCTGGAAGCCAATCCTTCGCTTTCTCCTGCCCAGGTAAAAGCTATTATCCAGAAAACTGCCACCAACATGCCTAACCGCGAGTCCTGGGAAGTAGGTGCCGGTTATATAAATGCCTATGCCGCGGTAGACCACATCTTCCGAAGCACAGCATTCGGTCCCTACCTGAACATAAGCAGAAGGTTCAATAGCAGCATCAACAACAACTCTAATAAGCAGACTTTTGTAATTGACTACAACCCGCTGATTGCTGCCAATAACAGCAAAACATTCTATGTAGCGGAAGGTACCACCGGTATCGAAGCTAAAATTATGGCAGGTGGCGTATCTGGTGAAACAGGCAACCCGGTTAACCTGATACTTGTTGCTCCGGATGGCACGCAGTACAGAGCAGGTATACCTGCTGCCTTCTCGCTTTACCACGACCGCAGTGTGGCAGTAGCAGCCCCTGCTGCCGGCACCTGGACCTTAAAAATTGATGGCCTGAATGGTATTGCTTTACCTGAAAAAATTACGGCTTCATTAACATCTATGCAGCTGGCTGGCGCAACAGGGTTGAATGACATAGCAGGCCATCCGGCAGAAGCTTCAATCAGAATGGCAGTTAGTGCCCGCCTGGCTGATGGCCTGAGCACCGGATTTAAGCCGGATGAGTTACTGAAGAGAATCCAGCTAGCCGACTACCTGATGATGGGCCAGGCTGTCCGCCAGTTTGTACCAACTAATGGTGCTGTTTCTTTTACGGATGTAAGCGGAGCTGAATTGCTACTGGCAGAGTCGGTGATGGCAAAAGGTGCCGCTCTTAGAGATCGCCTCCATGCTTATAACGCTGTTATGTTGCCTGCTGGTACAGGTAAATTTAATCCGAACGGAAGCGTAAACAGAGCACAACTGGCTTATTCGCTTGTACAGGCCTTGGGCCTGCAGGAGTATGCTTTGGAGCGCACCGGCAAGACACCAACCGTAACCGTAAATGGCAAAGCATACCCAATAGAAGACGCGGCACAGATACCTGCCGGCCTGGAAGGCTATGTAAGTGTGGCGCTGGACCTAAACCTGATCAATGCTTTCTACTCCGTTACGCAGGGCACGTTTGATCTGCAGCCTGTGCTGCACGCCAACTTTAAGCCGACGCAGAATGTAACCCGCGCCGAGTTCGCTGTGATCATTACCCGCACGCACGCTAGCTGGAATGCAGTTTCACAGCCACTGACTACGTCAAGCACATCCAGTCTGACTGCCGCCGCTCCGCTATGGTCCAAGAGCTTCTCCTATCCTAACCCTTTCAATGAAACAACAACCATCAACTACGCCGTGGTAAAAGATGGTTATGTAACGGTTGAGGTGTATGATGTGATGGGTAAAAAGATACAGACGCTGCTGGCGGAGAGCCAACCCTCCGGCAATCACAGCCTTATATTCGATGGCAGCAACCTGCCAGGTGGCACGTACCTCTACCGCATCAGCGCCGATGGCAAAACATCCACAGAGAAATTTGTGATCGCACGATAGGTTATCAGTATAAATTCATCTAAACAAAAAGCCCCTCCTGATGGAAGGGCTTTTTGTTTAACCCAGCTCACCGCAATTATCACTCGCTCCATCAGTAAGTAACAAAATGTGCTGCTGGCAAATATGTCGTGTCAGGTGCTGCTATTTCTGTTATAGTCAGACAAATCTTATAATAGAGTTGGATATCCGTGACAGAATGACATAAAAAAGAAGAGGAATTGGCCTTGGCACATACCTTGTTAGAGTGCTACCAACAGCATAAAAATTGTATTCGGATTTAATCTAATAAAACTATAGAATGGGAAAGATAATTGGTATTGACTTAGGTACAACCAACTCCTGCGTTTCCGTAATGGAAGGTAACGAGCCAGTGGTTATACCAAACAGCGAAGGCCGCAGAACAACACCGTCTATCGTTGCATTCCTCGATGGCGGTAACGGTGAGCGTAAAGTAGGTGACCCTGCCAAGCGTCAGGCAATCACAAACCCTCAGAACACCATTGCTTCGATCAAGCGCTTCATGGGCCACAGCTACGATGAAGTGAGTGAAGAATCAAAGCAGGTTTCTTATAAAGTTATTCAGGGAGGCAACAATACGGTACGTGTACAGATCGGCGACAGACAGTATACCCCACAGGAAATCTCGGCAATGGTACTTCAGAAAATGAAGGCTACGGCAGAAGACTACCTGGGCACTACGGTGACAGAAGCCGTGATCACGGTACCTGCTTACTTCAACGACGCACAGCGCCAGGCTACGAAGGAAGCCGGACAGATTGCAGGTCTTGATGTGAAGCGTATCATCAACGAGCCGACAGCAGCAGCCCTTGCTTACGGCCTTGACAAAAAACACAAAGATCAGAAAATAGCGGTATTCGACTTAGGTGGTGGTACCTTCGATATCTCTATCCTGGAGTTGGGTGACGGTGTGTTTGAAGTACTTTCTACCAACGGTGACACACACCTGGGTGGTGACGACTTTGACTCCAAAATAATCAACTGGCTGGCCGATGAGTTCAAGAACGACGAAGGCATCGACCTGCGCAAGGACCCAATGGCCCTGCAGCGTTTGAAGGAAGCAGCTGAAAAAGCGAAAATCGAGCTTTCTTCTTCCAACGAAACAGAGATCAACCTACCTTACATCATGCCGGTAGACGGTGTGCCGAAACACCTGGTGCGCAAGTTGTCCCGTGCTAAATTTGAGCAGCTGACAGACGATTTGATCCGCCGCTCGATGGAGCCTTGCCGCAAGGCGCTTCAGGATGCCGGTTTGTCAACTTCTGACATCGACGAAGTGATCCTGGTAGGTGGTTCAACCCGTATCCCTAGAGTAGTAGAAGAAGTAGAGAAGTTCTTCGGCAAGAAGCCTTCCAAAGGTGTGAACCCGGATGAGGTGGTAGCCATTGGTGCTGCGATTCAGGGTGGTGTGCTGACAGGTGAAGTAAAAGATGTGCTTCTGCTGGACGTAACGCCGCTTTCGCTTGGTATCGAAACGATGGGCGGTGTAATGACCAAACTGATCGAGTCGAACACGACTATACCTACCAAGAAGTCTGAGACCTTCTCGACCGCTTCGGATAACCAGCCTTCGGTAGAGATTCACGTGCTGCAGGGCGAGCGCCCTATGGCCAAGGATAACCGCACCATCGGTCGATTCCACCTGGACGGCATTCCACCGGCACCACGCGGTGTTCCGCAGATCGAGGTTATCTTTGACATCGACGCCAACGGTATCCTGCACGTAACGGCTAAGGACAAAGCGACTGGCAAAGAGCAGAAGATCCGCATCGAGGCTTCTTCTGGTCTGAGCGAGCAGGAGATCGAGAAAATGCGCCAGGAAGCGGAAGCCAACGCCGAAGCTGATAAGAAAGCGAAGGAAGAGATCGAGAAGCTGAACGCAGCGGACTCTATGATTTTCCAGACCGAGAAGCAGCTGAAAGAGTATGGCGACAAGCTGTCGGCCGGCAATAAGTCGAACATCGAAGCTGCACTGGGCGAGCTCAGAACAGCACATGGTGCCAAGGACATTGCAGGTATAGACAGAGCCATCGAAAGCCTGAACAATGCCTGGCAGGCTGCCTCCCAGGAAATGTATGCGGCTACGCAAGGTGCTCCGGGCGCTGATGGCGGCAACGGCCAGCAGGCCGGCGGGCCGGGCGCAGGCCCTCAGGGGGCAGGTGCTGACGACGGCGGTGTAACCGACGTAGACTACGAAGAAGTAGACGGCAAGAAATAAGCCTTAAGTCAAACAAAATAAAAATCCCCTGTCGAGTTTCGGCAGGGGATTTTTTGTTTTACTGCGGTAAGGTATACGGCTTTATATGCTACCCCCTTGTTCTAACCTGAGGAGCTTTGATTGACAACTCCTGGCTTTGTACGGCACCGGTGCCGTTTTGCACCTCTACCGTGTATTTACCAGGCCGCAGGTAGACAACCTTATTCTCTGCAGGCTCTACTTTTACAGTTCCCACACTGCCTTCTTTTGAACTGGTTAGTTCTGCCTCATAGGCTTTTACGCTGGCTTCGTCTACTGATAGGTTATAAGTGATGTAGTTGAGACCACGCCCGCTCTTCTCCTGCATCTCCTTTACAACCACACCTTTCGCTGTTTTGATTCGGACAATCGTATTGCTAGGCTCTGCTGAGTAGAAAGGGATGCTTATTTCGGCTTTGGATCCTCCACGCCATGAATTGCGCTCTTGTCCCCACGCCGGATTATACTGGACAGGCTCAAAAGCAAATAGATGCAGTTTCTCCGTTAACAGGGCTGGAGTTAGCTGTTGCAGATGTTCCACATTGGCAATATAAATACCCCGACCATGTGTACCTACGACCAGGTCATTGTCCCGCGGATGAACTGTTAAATCGTGCACTGCTACAGCCGGCATACCGTTGCGCATCTGCATGAAGCTTTTGCCACGGTCCAGCGAAATATAGAGACCATGGTCGGTGCCGACGTAGAGCAGGTCCGGGTTTTTCGGATCTTCTTTCATCACATTAATGGCTTCTTGTGGCAGGCCGCTTCCCAGGCGTTCCCATTTCTTGCCGTTGTCTTCCGACACATACAGATAGGGCGTGAAGTCATCCCAGCGGTATCCGTTCAGCGAGGTATAGACGCGGTTCTCTTTGTGATTAGAAGCCACCACCGTGGATACCCACATGTTCTGAGGCAGTTTTTTGGAGATGTTCTCCCAGTTATACCCCCCGTCTCGGGATACATGGATGGCACCGTCGTCAGAGCCGGTGTAGAGCAGACCAAAGCGCAGAGGCGACTCGTTAATACACGTCAGCGTACCATAGCTTACATTCCCTTTTTGCCCTCCGTTTGTCAGGTCACCAGACAAGGCTTCCATCTCATCTCCTTTTTTCAGGGAGCGGTGGAACTTGTTGGAGCCAAAGTAGAGGATATCCTGGTTGTGGCGGCTCAGGTGGATCGGGCTTTCCCAGTTAAAACGTAACGGAGTCTCTCCCAGTTTGTGGCTTGGCTTTATAGGTGTACGCTCCCCGGTCTGCTTATTGACACGCGTATAATTTCCAAATTGTGATCCATAGTAGACCGTATTGTTATCCCGCCAGTCAACCTGCACCATCATGCCGTCACCGCCGCCCAGTCGTTGGTAAGGGTATAAGCCTGTGCCTGTCCAGGCATTGCTATAGGCATAGTTGCTCGGGCCATACCAGGTGCCGTTGTCCTGCAAACCACCATACACATTGTACGGCTTGGCCATGTCCACTTCTATGGCATAAAATTGTGCAACGGAAGGCACATTCACTTTTAACCAGTTTTCACCCGCATCATAGGAGATATTGAGTCCGCCATCATTTCCTTCTATCAGGTGTTCTGGCTTGTTGGGGTTTATCCACAATGCCTGGTGGTCAGAATGCACGTTGGCCCCACCTATCGTTTTGAAGGTTTTACCAGCATCATCCGATGTAAATAAAGGCACGCCCAGCGTATAGATCTTATCCGGATTTGTCGGAGATACCCGGATCACACCTAAATAGTACCCAATCGTCGAGTATAGCCCATCTATGTAGCCACTATGTGTTTTCTTCCAGCTCTTGCCCCCATTATCCGTGCGGTATACCTCTGCACCAATCACATCAGGCAGTGGCTCATTTGTGGGATCATTCAGATAATCAGCCAGGGCAGCCGGCTTGATCTTGCCGCTCTTCACCATCTCCTTCACATTTTTTGCTGCATATTCCCGCGGAAACTGATTCTCATCCAAATACTGATTGATCTCCTCGTCTTTCAACTTCAGAAAATTATCCTCTGACATAGCAGAGAGAGTTTCCTTACTGAGGGCACTTTTGTTCTGTGATTTCGTGTCTTGCGGGCGGGGATCAAAATTATCCACCAAGGCATACATGATATTGGGGTCACCCGGATACATGCTGAGCCCGATACGCCCCACCCCTTCCGTATCCGGGAAGTTATAGGCGGCCGTACTGATATCGGTCCAGGTATTGCCGCCATCGGTAGACTTGTGTATGCCGGATGTTTTGCCACTCTCTACAAAATCCCAGGCGCGGCGTTCCCGGTGCCACATGGCCGCGAACACGTTGTTCGGGTTCTTCGGGTCCACCTGCAGATCAATGGCACCGGTGTTATCGTCTATATAGAGTGTCTTCTTCCAGGTCTTACCACCATCCGTGGTTTTGTACACGCCACGGTCTTTGTTG
>NZ_JSYF01000376.1:0-6532 GCF_054824225.1 Pontibacter sp. HJ8 | reverse complement strand
TGCACGATTCGGACAGGTCGCGACCTGTCCTTACAGGTTATATCTCTAAACTTTCTTATTCTTACTTCCTAAACTCTCAAACTCTTAAATTCTCAAACTCCTAAACTCTTCAAATATTCCCGGGCCAGCTTGCTTCTGGTTGTGCTTTGCTTCTGGGGCGAAGGTGCCGCTGAGGGCAACAACTCCTGCCAGGCTTGCTCTACTGCTACCAGGCAGGTTTTGCAGAGACTCCGGTTCGCATTCACATCGGCGATGAGGGTGCGCAGGTCCTGCATGGCACGGAGGTAGCGGCCCGGTTTTGCCAGCGCCACCTGAGCCAGCTCCTGGCCTGCCCGTTCCAGCAGCATTGCATCCGCCTGGCTATACCTGTTGCCTTGCTTTTGCCGCTCCAGCCATTGCAGGGCCTGGCGGGTATGGGGAAGTTTGAGCGATGTTTCTATCATTCTTCTTTCACTTGGCGCTTTCACTTTGCTCAGGTCTCCTGTCAGCCGCTTCTCCGGCTCTTTGAGAGGAGGCGGGTCGAAGCCGGTTTTGGCGGCGTAGGCGCGCGTGCTTTGCTGCACTTCCTTGAGCATGCGCAATGCCTTGTACTCGTAAGGCAGCGCCTCTTTGGGGCGATGGGTGCGCAGGCGCAGTTCGGCTTCCCACATCTGGGCCAGTGCTCCTTTGAGTTTTGCTTTCACGGCTGGTTCAAAAAAGGTGGCTGCTTCCTCCTGGTCGTGCTTGTGCAGGTAGGGGTCCAGCAGGGCTTGCGGATCGTTCTGGTTTTCGAATTCCGGGTGATCGTGGCCATCGTCGGCATGATGTTCTTCTCCTTCCGGTATGCCGCCGCCCGGCCCTATACCTGACTCAAACTCTTCGCCCAGGAACTTGCCGTAGCGCAGGCGGAGCAGCTTCTGATCCACGCCGAGGTTATTGCCCCGCTCTTCAAAAACAGCCCGACTGATATTTTTCTGTTCCTTTATCAACTTTTCGGTATCGATGATGATCTGGCGCTGGCTTCGGAAATACTCCGGTACCGGGTTCACGCCCATCGTGAGGTCATCCATACTCTCCACAATAGTCGTGTCTTCCAGCTGCACAAAGTAGGTTTCGGAGCGGGTGTAGCCTTTGTGGTTGTCCCAGGCCTGCACGTAAAAGTAGAGTTCATCGCCGTACGTCATCCCCAGCTTTTGCAGGTCGATGGTTTTGTTGATGCTGAAATTCCGTGTCTGTTTTCCGAATCCCAGGCTGATCTTTTCTTCCCGGAACTTCACGGCTTCGCCTGATCCCTTGGCGACCGTAGCGATCATGTTGGCATCGCGCAGGCCGTAGTCATCTGACAGCTCTGCCCGCAGAGTTACGCGTTGCGGGTCCCCGAACAGGATCTCCGTGTATTGCTCCGGTTTTAGGATCTGTAGAACGGGGGCTTCGTCGGGTATGATCTCTAGGGTATAGTAAGCCGATTTTTGCCCGTTGAGGTTCAGGTGGTAAAGAGCGGGTTCGGTGAAGGTACGTGATAAGGTATAGCTGCCCTTTTTAGCAGTCAGTGAAATCGGTTTGCTCTCATTCAGCACCAGCTGCAGGGATCGGGCAGGCCGGTTGGTGCTGATGTGCCAGCTGACAGTTGCTCCCTGCTCCACACGCAGGTTGGGTTGGGCTGCCTGGTAGGCTTTCTTACCGGTATAAGCAGGAGGCGTTACAGTGATCTCGATCTTCTCTATCGTGACGGCGGTATCGCTTACCTCCTGGGGAGCATCCGGAAAATCAAGTTGTACCTGTTCCGGGGAAGCAGTGCCGGCCAGCGGGGCAGCGGGCAGGAATAAAATGCCTGATGCCACCAGTACGGCTACTCCAAAGGACAGGAGCGTAGGGTTTTTTCGGAGGTGGAACACCTGCTGGTCATCCGGGAGGATAGCCTGTAGCTGTCCGGCTATTTTCTGCTGTTGCAGCCGCTCCAGCAGGTTGAGCTCCGAAACCGGCCGTAATAACAACTCGGTACTGTCCTCCAGTTGGGGATAAGTACGGTTCAGATGCCGGGCGACCTGCCGCAGATCGGTGCGCAGCACGTGGCTCCAGGCCCATGCCAGGTATAGGATAGCTCCCACCACAAGTGTGGCTGCCAAGGTTGCCAGCAGGGGCACATCAGTTTGCCACTTACCCAGTATAGCGACTCCAAGCGCTGCCGCTGCCATGGCCTGCAAGGTATACAGCCCTGCCTTCTGCCGGATGTATTTCCGGCGGATGTGCTGCAAGGTATGGAGGCTGTTCTGTGCTGACATCATACGGTGGCTCTCTTGCTGGTAATGAATCGCTCGGCTAAAAATAAGAAAAAGGCCAACAGCACAACCCAAGGCATCAGCTTATAAAGCTGCTCTTGCTGCAGGTCCCGTACCCTGACAGGTTGTATCGCAGGCTTGAGCTGCTCCTCGTCCAGTGTACGGGCGTCGTAGACTGAAGCGGCTTCTTGCGGGAGTAACAGCGGTAGGAGAAGTTCCGGTAGCTGCGCGCTTTGGCCCAACTGGCTCCAGGCCGGACTGAAACCGCTCCTGAAATAATAGACGCTGCCGCTGCCTATCAGCTGCCTGGTCAGCAAAGGCTCACCAGCCGAGGTATACCAGGCTGTAGTAGCGGTAGTATTAACCGGGGTTGCTGCGGCCAGCTGATGAATTCTGATTTCTCCTCCTGCGGAAGCTAGGTATGCCGTTGTTTCAAGGGGTTCTGAAGCAGGCTGCAGCCATACGTTTGTGCCTTGTTCCTGCGCCTGCTGTAACCAGAATGGGCGTATTTCTTTGCTGCTCAGCCAGAAGAGCCAGTCGGGAGGTGTACCAGGTTGAGCCGCAGAAGGTATAGCATCAACCTGCATCGGTATACCTGTGTAGTGGCTGATGGCCTTAATAGCTGCCTGCAGGTAGCGTACTTCCGGCTGCTGTGCCTTGTCAGGGGCTATACCTATCCGAAGTGGCTGCTTCCGGACCAGTACTCTGCCCTGAATGCCGCTGCTCCCTTGCGCCCATATGGTATCTCCCTGCGGCACCAGTTGCACCTGCTTCCCGTTTGCTAAGTGGATGATCTGCTCGTGGGCTGCTACGCGGCTACGGCTGAAGGTCGTACCTGCCCGGGTGCTGTGCCCCAGTATAAGCTGCAGGCTGTCAGTGGGAGTAGCGTATGCTGCCTGTATCCAGGAGGTAGTAGTTTCTAAGGCAACCGGTATCCAACGGATGTTTTCCTGAAGGGCAGCAGGTGTGCCTGCAAAGTTCCGCTGCTGGTCGGACGTAAAAAGCCAGACACTGTCCTGTGCCTGGGGGTAACGCTGTGCCAGTGCCGGCAGCAAGGCCCAGTAGTTGCCGCTTGTGAGCACTGAATCAACCGGGTTGCTGCTAAGTGCCAGCCACTGCTCTTCAGGTATAGGAGTAAATGTGGGAGAATAGCTATGCAAGGTATAGCCCCGATGCAGGAGTGCATCTACTGTTGGCTTGATGGTACGGAGTGCATTACTGTGTAGCAATTCCGGGCTGATGTATACGGCTTTGCTGGATTGCCTGGAAACAGGCGCCGCCTCCCATACCGGCTTTGCAAGCGCCACAGCCAACAGGATAAGGATCAGGCAGCGCAACACAAGCAGCCTAACATCGCTCAGCCGGATACTGCTCCAGCGTCTGCTCACCGATGCCTCCAGCCAGCGCAGACTGCCTACCTTCACGGTCTTCCCCTGCCGCTTGTTCCACAAGTGGATAGCGATCGGCACAAGGATAGCCGACGCTGCAAAAAGCCAGTATGGAGAGAGGAAAGTCAAGTTTAAGAGTTATTAAGAGTCTCGAGTTCTGAGTTCTGAGTCACGAGTCGTGGATTTTATAGGGACAGGTCGCGGCCTGGCCGGATTGTGCACCATACAATTTTACAATTCAACAATCAGCAATTAACAATCAGCATTCAACCATTTAGCAATATAACTATTCACTCATTCACTCATTCACTCATTCAAAATTAAAAAATCACCCATACACCAGCCTGTTTTTCAGGAACGACCGGAGTGCTTTGTCCAGTGGCTCGTCGGTGGCGAACAGGTCGTAGGCGATCTGGCGGTTGCGCATGTCTTTTTCGGTTTGCTGCAGCCACTCCTGTAACCTGACCAGGTAGGCTTTGCGCTGCTCGGCAGTTCCTACCTGCAGCGTTTGCCCCGTTTCCAGGTCTTCAAAAGTAAGCGTTCCGTCGAAGGTAAAATCGAGCTCGTTCCGGCTCATCAGGTGGAAGAGGAGCAGTTCGTGCCGTTGTGCCCCCAGCTTATACAGCAGGTCCTTGATCTCATGCGCCTGCTCGTAGAGGTCGGTTAGGAAAACGGTCAGTTCTTTCTGGCGGCGGTCCGAAAAAAAGCTGGCAACTGTTTCGGGATCGGGGAAACGGCCGCTGGGTTTGATCTCGCTGAGCTGGTGCCAGAAACGCTGCAGGTGCATGTTGTCGCTACGCGGCGTCAGGTTGATGAGCTGCTTCTCGTGCAATACATACAGCCCCACGGCATCGCCCTGCGTGGTAGCCAGGTATGCCAGTGAGGCGACCAGGAACCGCGCATAGTCCATTTTGCTCAGGCCGTTCTCATCCACGTGCCCCATCGAGGCGCTTCCATCCAGTATAAACCGGACGGTAATGTTGGTGTCCACCTCAGCTTCCCGGATGTAGTAGCGGTCGGAGCGCGCAAACATTTTCCAGTCGAGCTGCCGCAGGTCATCCCCGGGCTGGTAGCTGCGGTACTGGCTGAACTCCAGCCCTGCTCCCCGCCGCAGGCTTTGGTTCTGACCACTCAGAAAGCCTTCCACTACGGTTTTGGCCAGCAGCGGCAGGTCTTTGATGGTGGCCAGTACTTTCGGGTCAATGAATTTCTCTCTAGACAAGGGTGCAGCGAAGTTTCAGTTTCTTGATCTGGGCATCGATAAAGTTTTCATCCAGAATAATGTCTACACCGCCGATCAGCTCCTGCCTGGCCTGAAGCAGTATTTTCCTGCCCTGGGAGTAGAACACCATCGCACAATCGTGCAAAACGGCCTTTTCGGCCCCATTGCTGAAGCTCTGGTAAATCTCGATCATCAGGATAGGGTCAGAAAAAACCCGCAGACTGGAAAGTTTGCTGAACTGCAAGGCGCCTTCCTGCCACAAAGGGGCGCTGCTGACATTGATTTCAAACTCATAGTAGGTCGTAGACTCTTGTGAGGAGAGCCGGTAATCGGCGCTGATGTTGATGTAGGTTCTGAACTTGCCCGGAATGCTGTTGATCGTGGACAAGGCCAGCGCAAAGCCGCTCGCCCAGAAAAGAAAACTGCCGCCCGCCTCCTCTACCTGCAGCTTATCGGAGTAGAAAAAGTAAATCCTTTCCCCCAGTATGCTGCGCAGTATTTTGATCTGTCCCTCCGAAATCTTGACTATGTCTACTTCTTCTCGCACAAGCTAAATGATTTGTTTTCAACTCTTAAACCAGCACTTCCCTGGGTAGCTGAATGGCCTGCAACAGTTCTTCTACTACCCTGTCAGGAGTAATACGTTCGGCCTCGGCAGAAAAGTTAACTAAAATACGATGGCGCAGTACCGGATAGGCCATTGTCCGGATATCAGCAGCCGTTACAGCAAAGCGCCCGTGTAGCAGTGCCCGTGCCTTGGAGGTCAGGATGAGTGCCTGGCCGGCTCTCGGACCTGCTCCCCACCGCACATAGTTTTTGAGAAACTCAATTGGTGTCGTGTCAGGTCGGGTGGCGCGCACTAGTTGGTTTACGTAAGCCAGCAGTTCTTCGCTTATGCTTACCTCCCGCACCAACTGGCGCAGCTGCAGCACTTCCTGACCGGTAATGGCAGAGTTTACCTGGGCCTGCCGGGTACCGGTGGTACTGGCCAGAATATTTAGCTCCTCCTGCTCTGTCGGGTACTTTATTTTGATGTAGAGCAGGAATCTATCCAGCTGCGCCTCCGGCAGCGGGTAGGTGCCGGCCTGCTCGATCGGGTTTTGGGTGGCCAACAGGAAAAAAGGCTTTGGCAAGGTATAGGTGGTACCGGCATAGGTCACCTCGTGTTCCTGCATGGCCTCCAGCAAAGCTGCCTGTGTTTTGGGTGGTGTGCGGTTGATCTCATCGGCCAGCACGATGTTGGAGAAGATCGGTCCTTCGTTGAACTTGAAGAAACGCTTGCCGGTGGCATGGTCTTCCTCCAGCACCTCGGTACCCAGGATGTCGGTGGGCATCAGGTCGGGCGTGAACTGGATTCTGCGAAATCCTAGATCCATGGCGCTGGCCAGTGTGCGCACCAGCAGTGTTTTTGCCAGGCCGGGTACGCCTTCCAGTAAACCATGTCCGCCGGCCAGCATCGTGATCAGTACCTCGTCGAGTACTTCTTCCTGTCCTACGATTACTTTCTGTATCTCCTGCTTGAGCTGGGGCAGTTTGCCCAGGAGATGTTGTATGTCTTGTTCAGTCACTGTTTATTTAATTAATGACTTGTATTGCTTTGTAGTTGAAGCTTATTAAGCTTGCTTCTGTTTATTGTTGCATCGCTTCGCCTGTGCGGCGGGCAC
>NZ_JSYF01000375.1:0-2102 GCF_054824225.1 Pontibacter sp. HJ8 | reverse complement strand
GCTGCGCTCAAACTGGCGGTATAACAATTTGCCAAAGCTCAAACCGCAACTACACTGCATAAAAGACAGTGTTTACCCCGCCCCAGCACCTCCTTTAACAGATTCTTAGTAACTTACAGCCAGCTTCGCTGTAGATATAAACTCCATCAGCAGGCAGCTATACCTAAATCAAAACAAGAGACATAAAGATATTTTATATGAGCACTGAAGTAAGAGCCTTAGAGCCCAGAGCCCTCTGGAATAATTTTGCAGATCTGAATGCGGTACCACGACCTTCCAAAAAAGAAGAGCGTGTCGTGCAATTTGTTAAAGAGTTCGGACAGAAGCTCGGGCTGGAAACCATACAGGATGAGATCGGCAACGTGATCATCAAGAAGCCTGCCACTCCCGGTATGGAAGACCGGAAAACGGTGCTCATCCAAAGCCACGTAGACATGGTGCACCAGAAAAATGCCGACACCAATTTCGATTTCAACACACAGGGGATCGACATGTATGTGGACGGCGACTGGGTAAAAGCAAGAGGTACGACACTGGGCGCTGACAATGGCCTGGGTGTAGCCTCCATCATGACGCTGCTTGCTTCTACTGACATTCCGCATCCGGCCATCGAGGCCTTGTTTACGGTCGATGAAGAAACGGGTATGACCGGTGCCCTTGGCCTGAAAGGCGGTTTGCTCAAAGCTGAGATCATGCTCAACCTGGATACCGAAGACGATACGGAACTCACCATCGGTTGCGCCGGCGGTGTAGACATCAACGCCAGCAGCACTTACCAACCTGAGAGTGTTTCAGGCGATGTAAAAGGCTACAAGCTGAGCATAAAAGGTCTGACAGGCGGCCACTCCGGTATGGACATTCACCTGGGACGGGGCAATGCCAATAAACTGATGAACCGCCTGCTGCATCATGCTACGGAGCAGTTTGGACTACGAGTAGGTACCATTGATGGTGGTAGCCTGCGCAATGCCATACCACGCGAGTCCTTTGCCATCCTGGCTATACCTGCAGGACAGGAAGAAGCCTTCAAAGCATTTGTGCAGGAGCAGACGCAGATCCTGAAACAGGAGCATGCTACCACTGACCCAAATCTCGTAATACAACTGGATGCAACAGAAGCACCTAACCAGGTATTACCAACAGAAATTCAGGGCAAACTGCTGCGGGCTATCTATGCCTGCCCGAACGGAATCTACCGCATGAGCCCCGACATCGAGCACCTCGTGCAGACGTCCAACAACGTGGCGCGTGTGCTGGTGCAGGACGGTACAAGCACCATCCAGTGCCTCACCCGCAGTTCCGTGGACAGCGAGAAAATGGACCTGGCCGCCGCGATCAAATCTGCACTGGAACTTGCCGGAGCAACGGTCAGCTTCAGCGGCATGTATCCGGGCTGGACACCCAGACCAGGTGCCGGCATTGTACAACTGATGAGCGATCTCTACAAAGAGAAGTATAAGGGCGAAGCCCACGTAAATGCCTGCCACGCCGGACTCGAATGTGGCATCATCGGAGCCAACTATCCCGAGATGGAAATGATCTCTTTCGGACCCAACATACGGGGCGCTCACTCCCCTGACGAGAAAGCGCAGATCAGCTCCGTGCAGAAGTACTGGGACTTTCTGCTGGATACGCTCCAGCGTATACCGGCTAAGGTATAGCAATACGATATTTTAATTAACAAAGCCGCTCTGTGTAATCGCAGAGCGGCTTTGTTAATTAAAATAGGTATGGTGTCGGTATTTCAGATATGGCTTGCTATACCTAAATGCTGGTGCGAGCTTGCAGCTCTTAATCCTACTTCACTTTGTAGCCCTAGTCTTCATCAGGCTTCAACCTGACATTGTTTCATCGCTTCACCTGGCCGGTGGGGCCTTACTTTTTTTCTTGACAAAAAAAGTAAGCAAAAAAGTCAAGACGCTTTTAAACTCGCTGACCGCTCAAACACAAAATCGTCGCTGGTGCACTTGGCTAATGTCTATACCTGCGTAGCTGAGGTTGTAAGGATGTCTTGCTATACCTGCAAAGGGCATGTAGCAGATCTTATACCTGTCAAATGGTAATAGCAGAAATCCCCCTTCGAAGGGGGCAGGGGGATGACA
>NZ_JSYF01000374.1:0-5013 GCF_054824225.1 Pontibacter sp. HJ8 | reverse complement strand
GAAGCACAACTGATAATTGCTATGAAAAACAGCGATGTGGAGAAATTGGAAAAACTGCTTCACGATGATTTACTATTCATCCTACCGAGTGGTCAGACGATCACGAAAGCGATGGATTTGGAAACACATCGTTCCAAAAAACTCAAAGTTGAAAGTGTAAAAGCAAATTTAGAAGAAATCAAAATAATTGGAGACAACGCAATTGCTGTTTCAATGATCGAAATGAGTGGAGTCGCAAACGGAGAAGTGTTCGAAGGAACATTCAAATATCTTCGGGTATGGAAATTATTTGAAAATCAATGGAAAATTATTGCCGGAAGCGCCGGGCAACTGTGAATGTACCGGCAGCCAACTTAATGGCCAAACGTCAGCATTCATAATAACTGAACCCTAAAAAGAGAACCATAAAATGGCCAAAGTAAACAGCGGACAGAAAATCCTTCACTTTCCTCTGACCAAAATAATAGTCGGACTCATAGTGTGTATTGGAACAGTTAAAATTGGACAAGTCCTGGTTCAGGAAATTCTGGAATTCACAAGTTTTGACCAGGACTTGAAAAGACTGATCGGAGGGGTGTTCACGGCCATGCTGGCGATACTTTCCTATTGCTTTTTATTCAAATTCTATGAAAAAAGAAAAATCACAGAATTCTCGACAAACAACCTTGTTAAAAATATAGCAATCGGAATTATTTTGGGTGCCCTCTTGCAGTCGTTGACCATATTGGTGATCTACCTAAAGGGAGGCTATACAATATTATCCATCAATCCCATTCTGTTTATTCTTCCGGCACTGACGATGGCGTTTACTTCTGCCATTTTTGAAGAAACTTTGCTGAGAGGAATCATTTTTAGAATTCCGGAAGAGAAATTGGGCAGTTATGTTGCGTTACTGATTTCTGCATTTTTATTTGGAGCACTGCACCTCTTCAATCCCAATAGTTCTTTGGTTGATGCGATCGGACTTGCCATTCAGGCAGGACTTTTACTTGGTGCCGCTTACATCTATTCCAGAAACTTATGGTTTCCCATTGCACTTCATTTTGCCTGGAACTTCACACAATCTGGAATTTTCGGAGCAAATGTATCAGGCACTACCCTCTCAAAAACATTGATAACTTCTAAAATTGAAGGTGCAGCATGGTTTACCGGTGGAGAATTTGGTCCGGAAGGTTCCATACAGGCCACGCTATTCTGTCTGATCCCAACCATTATACTTTTAGTGTTAAGCCATAGAGAAGGGAAAATTGTAAAACCCTATTGGAAGAAAAAAAGCAAAGCGCTAACACTAGTTTTGCAATAGCAGGGTTTTCATATCGGATTGAACATTCGGAATTCAATGTAGCATTCCTGTTGCGTTTTAAGCTGGCTCTTCCAAGTAAAAGGTCTGCCCGAAATATTGATGCCTGGATGAGTAACTGCTTATATTCTTCCATTGGATTGCTATGAAGCAAGAATGTCATGAAGCATGATACTTCATGCTGCAATTTAATTTTACCAAACCGTTTCGGTATGCTCATTATTTAGCTTAATGCTTATATTTGCGACAGATGGCAATGGGGTTTGCCCTGAACCGCCGGTAGTCTGTACCGGCTGATAACTCCTACCAGGAGCGTAGCGCTGGCTGCTTTCCCCGGACTGTTATCCTTATACCCTATGTCAAGACCATCTGCACCTATCTCAGCTTTCAAACTTTTACTCAGGAGAATTTTATCTGTCGGCGAACAAGGCGCAGCGTTCCTCTATACCCTGAAGTGGCTGCTGATATGTGTGGTCGTGGGTGTGTTGGTTGGCTCTTCATCCGCCTTTTTCCTGGTATCGCTCGATTGGGTGACCAATTACCGCGAAGCCAATCCCTGGATTATTGCGCTCCTGCCCCTGGGCGGGCTTGTCATTGGTTTGCTCTACCATTACTACGGGCAGCGGGCCGTAAAGGGAAACAACCTGCTGCTGGAGGAGATTCATGCGCCGAGGGAGCGTATACCTTTCCGGATGGCGCCGCTGGTGCTATTTGGCACGTTGGTTACGCATTTGCTGGGCGGCTCAGCCGGCCGGGAAGGGACAGCCGTGCAGATGGGCGGTACCCTGGCGGACCAATTCACCCGGGTGTTCCGGCTGCGCCCCCGTGACCGGAAGCTCCTGATCACTGCCGGTATCAGCGCCGGCTTTGCTTCGCTCTTCGGTACCCCGCTGGCAGGCGCCATTTTCGGTCTGGAAGTGTTCATCGTCGGGCGCATGCGCTACGAGTCGCTGTTGCCAAGTTTCCTGGCGGCAGTCGTGGCTGACTATACCTGCACGGCCTGGGGCGTAGGGCACCTCCACTACGAAATTCCGTTTGTTCCTACTATGTCGGTCACAGGCTTTGCATCCGCTTTGCTGGCCGGCGCCGTTTTCGGACTGGCAGGTATGGTGTTTGCCAAAACTACTGTATTCTGGGGGAACGTATTCAGCAAACACATTGTGTACCCACCGTTACGGCCGGTAGTCGGCGGCGTAGTGATAGCGGCAGTTGTTTTTGCCATGGGCACGACCAAATACATCGGCCTGGGTATACCTACTATACAGGCTGCTTTCTCTGAGCCCTTGCCGGTATACGATGCTGCGGTGAAGATCCTGTTTACTTCCTTCACACTCGGGGCTGGCTTCAAAGGAGGCGAGGTAACTCCGCTGTTCTTTACCGGTGCCACCCTGGGAAATGCACTTTCACTGGGTATACCTTTGCCGATGGCGTTGCTTGCCGGCATGGGGTTCGTTGCCGTGTTTGCAGGCGCTACCAACACGCCGCTCACCTGTATCATCATGGCCATCGAATTGTTCGGAGCCGAGAGCAGTATTTACATGGCCATGGCCTGCGTGACAGCCTACATTTTTTCGGGTCATTCGGGTATCTACGGGGCACAGGTTATAGGTAGCCCGAAGCATTTATTTTTCGGAAGGGAGAAAGGCCAGTCGCTCTCTTCCATAGCCGAAGCCCGTCGCCAGAAAAAGTCCTCCCGCTAACACAGCAGCTCCCTTCTTTGAAAATTCCTTTTGCTTGATCCTGAATAGGATGATAGCAAGTATATACAGCATTGTGTTGTTTTTCTTTCGAATCTTACGTATAATTTAAGAGCTGATTATCTGTGCCTTATGTGATCGAGCCATGGCTAGGATTTCCCGACTTTTACTTGTTTGTCTTTACCTCTTCCTGGTACTGCCGGAGGTACTGGCACAGCCTGCTGCAAAGGATACGGTATACTTTTCGGGCAAGCGTAAAAGCATCAAAATCCCCTTCAAACTGGTGCATAATCTGATCATCATACCGGTGCAGATCAACGATTCCAAACCACTCAATTTCATACTGGATTCCGGTGTTAAAAATACCCTGATCACACACCTGCATTTTTCCGATTCGCTTAACCTGAACGAGACCGGCCGTATCGTCATACAGGGCCTGGGCACCGGGCACGAATTAGAGGCGATCTATTCGTCTGGTAACACCATGCACATGCCCGGTATTAAGGGTGACAAGCACCAGGTATACGTGCTCATGGAAGACGTCTTCAACCTGTCGACGCGGATGGGGATGCCGGTGCATGGCATCATCGGATACGATATCTTCCGCAACTTCATTGTGAAAATCAATTACAGCGCCAGAACCCTGACACTTTACAGGCCTGATACAGAGTTGCCCGTTCCGAAAAGGGGAGAGGTATACCCGCTGATGATCGAAAACACGAAGGCCTATGTCGAGGCCCGGGTGCGGCAGTACAACGGGGATTCCCTCAATGTGAAACTGGTCATCGATACGGGGGCCAGCCATTCACTTTCGCTCTACCTGCCCAGTGACAAGCGCCTGCAGCTTCCCCCCAAAGTCATGCAAGCATACCTGGGCAGAGGCTTGAGCGGCGACATCAATGGCAAGATCGGGCGCCTGAATGGTTTTATGCTGGGCAAGTATGAACTTCAGGATCTGCCGGCCTCTTACCCGGACGAAGAATCGATCCGGATGGCGCTGAATCTGGCAAACCGGAATGGCAATTTAGGTTCAGATATACTCAAGCGCTTCACTGTTATATTTGATTATCCGCACCAGCGGATGATGCTCGTGCCTAATAAAAAATACAACGAGCCTTTCTATCACAACATGTCGGGCTTTGAGATAAGCACGCCACTGCCCGGAGCCAATTTCTATATTGTGTCGCACGTCATAGAGGATTCGCCTGCCAAACTGAGCGGGCTGGAGCCCGGGGACCAGCTGATCAACATCAACGGGAAGGATTGCAAGGAATTAGGCCTGGAAGAAGTGCTGCAACTATTTGACAGCAAACCAGGCCGCAAACTCCGCGTGAAGCTAAAGCGCGATTCCAAACTTCTCAATGTAGAGATGGTGCTCCAGAGCCGCATCTGACAGGACGGCTTATTGCGTGCTCATGTCCATGTATACCTGGAACAATAGTAACAATACCGCCAGCACGATCAGCCCAAGCCCCACGTACAAACGCACTTTCGGCACGGGTGTCATGACCATGTTCCCCATTTCGTCCACCTTCCTGAACCGCAGATTAGAGAGTATAAGTCCGTTGCCAAAGCTAAGCCAGATGGCAGCCATAAGCGCATCTTGCGTAAGAAAAAGAGAGGCGGTACCGATCGCGGAAAACAGAATTCCGATGAGTACGCTGATGGACAGATTTTTCATGTAGGTATAGGTTTAGGAGGAGTTGCGGCTGCAACTCGCCCGGCTCGCGCTGCAAGTTACGCAAACAGGCGCAATGCTATACCTGACTTGCCGGTTTGTGATAAGCTCCGGCAAAAAATTCCTGCAACTGGCTCCTGCATCCAATCCTTTTCGGTAAGGTTCAGAAGGTATAGCAGCTGTATGTTGTAACATTTAAAGGGAAGTGTTTCATTATTATCATAAAATCAAACCTATTCTTGTATAAATCGATATTATTTGCAAACCTTTGTTTTGTGAATGGGAAAAGGCCCGTTTATTATTTTTTAGAACTCCGATTAGAAAATGAAAAAAAAGCC
>NZ_JSYF01000373.1:0-3156 GCF_054824225.1 Pontibacter sp. HJ8 | reverse complement strand
ATTCACTCATCCACTCAATCACTCATTCAAAACTATTTTAACTCTTAAACTCCTAAACTCTCTAACTTCTAAGCTTCTGCCTTCATTTTGGTACGCTCGATACCGAACCGGAGGATGCGGTCGATAAAGTCGTAGGGCTTATACCCGTTGATGGCCGTCTGGTGAAAGATACAGGTAGCCGGTGTCATACCTGGCAGTGAGTTCACCTCAATGATAATCGTCTCCACCTCGTCGTTCTCAAGGACCCGCACAAACGCGTCAATACGGGCATACCCTTCGATCTGCAGGATCTGTGCCACGCGCCGCAGGTCTTCTTTCACCTTGTCCGATATCTTCTGGCGGCGAACCGGATCCGCGGCATATCGTGCCGGCGTGATGTTCTGACCTTCCCCGGCCAGGAATTTCTCTTCCAGCGACAGTACCTCTCCTTCTGCCAGTGCTTCCGATGCTTCAAATACTTCGTACTCCACCGTGCCATCCGGGTTATACCGGGTCAGCAGGCCGCCTGTGATTTCCAGGAAATGTTTGGCGCCGTTCCGGCTGATGAGTGTCTCGACCAGGAAGCCGGCTTTATTCGGGAACTCTTCCTTGAAGCCAAGCGATAGGGTACGGGCACAGTCTGTGTCCAGTTCCTCCATTTCACGGAAGATCAGGGTAGCAAAAGCCTCCAGTTCCGCCCGGTTCTTTATTTTCTTTACGGCAGAGCTGCAGCCATCGTCTGCCGGTTTGGCAATGAACGGATACGGGAATGCGGCTTCTATACCCTGGAAGAAGGCCTCTTTATCAGCCAGCCATTCTTCTTTCATGGCCATGAAGTGCTTGGCAACCGGCACACCGTGTTTTGCCAGCAGCTCGTTTGTATCGTATTTGTTGATCGTGATTTGCGAAGAGCGTATACCCGAACCGTTGTAGGGAATGTAGAGCTTCTCCAGCTCCTGCTGCAAAGCACCATCCTCGCCCGGACGACCATGCAGGGCAATGAACACCGCATCTACCAAGTTTTTGAGCTGGCTGTAGGTGAGGCGCTGCGGCTCCTCGAGGCTGCGGCCCGTATACTTGCGTGTGATGCCTTCTGCCTCGCGGATGATCTCCTGCAGCACCGGGTGCGGCTTGCCTCCCTGCTCAAAATGCTGGATCTTCTCCCTGATATCATCGGCATTGTCTTTCAGCATGATGTTGATCGGGATGCTGTAGAGCCGGTGCGCCTCGTTGCTGCCTGTCAGGAAGATAGGAAGCGGCTCGTATTCTGTTGAGGAAGAAAGCTTCTCGTAGATATTACGCCCGCTCTCCACAGATATGTGGCGTTCGGAGGAATAACCGCCCATGATCACACCCACCCGAATCTTGTCATGCCGGTGCGCCTGCTCTTCCTTGATGGCCTTGTCCAACTGCTGCAAGAGCCTCGTCAGCGTCACAGTATCCTTTCCGGACTTGAGGCGTTCGGACACCGAAGTACGAATGATGTAAGTCAGGAACTGCGAAGGGTTGAGGCCGATCTCAGCCGCCTGGTGGAAGAAGAACGACGAGGGTAGCATACCTGATGTGGTGTTCGGGTCGTTCAGGAAGATGTCGCCAGCCTCTGTAATAAAACCATCCAGTCGGGCGTATACGTTGAAGCCCAGGTCCACGAACAGTTTGCTGCAGTTGCGGCGAATCTGCTGTATTTGCTCCGAAGGCAGGTTGATCGGCGTGATCTTACGGGCCAGACCCGGCAGATACTTGGAGCGGTAATCGAATACCTCATTGCCCTTCACGATCTCAGTCGGAGGCAATGCAATAGGATTGCCTGCTTCATCCTGTACCACAATACACGAGAATTCGCGTCCGTTGATAAAGGCTTCTACCAGCACCTGCTGCTCATGCTCTACACTGGTCAGCGTAATAATTTCAGCAGAAGTGTTTTCGAAGGTATAGTTAATGTGCTTCAGCAACTCTTCGGGATGGTACAGAATGGTGCCGTCTTCCAGGGTAACCGGCATACCGATCCCTTCCCGGATATCTACCAGCTGTTTCATGCTGGCCACCTGCTTCTCCTCACCCAGTGCCTTCCAAGTTACCTTGTATATATTCTTAGTAAAGAAACTACGGTCCATGCCCTGCTCAAATTGGGCATAATTGTGCTCCTTGACGATGGAAACACCGATGGAGGAACCCTGGTGAGGGGCCTTGAGCACCAGCGGAAGTCCCAGGTCAGCTACCAGCGACTCAAATAGCTGCCGGCGGTTTTCCTGATTTTTCCAGTCGGCATACTGTACCTTGCGGTAGTCGGGGGTCGGAAAGCCATGCTGGCGGAGCATTTCCTTCTGCGCGGCTTTGTCTATACCTATAGCGGAAGGAAGTATACCGGAGCCGGAGTAAGGAATATGGTACCATTCCAGCAGCCCCTGTATGCTGCCGTCTTCCCCATAAGGCCCGTGCAAGGCCAGGAAAGCAAAGTCAAAGTGATTGCGAAACTCATGCGGCAACAGGCGCTTGCCCGCCTTGGCAATGATACGATCCTGCTCTTCCAGGCTCAGTTCCCCCATAGACTCCAGGTATATCTGCAGCCCGTGCTCGCTCTCCGGCAACACTTCTACGGGCGGGTAAAAGTCCCGGATCGTGCCTTTGTAGATGTACTGCCAGTCCAGCAGGATGAAATTGCCCAGACTGTCTGCAAATACCGGAACGGCCTCAAACAGGGCCTTGTCCAGGTTGTCGTATACTGTACGGCCGCCAGCAAAGGATATCTCACGCTCACGTGACGGTCCACCGAAAATTATTCCTACTCTCATGGTCTGCAAAGGTAACAAATACACGGGTAATTTAAGGGGCAAAAGATACTGGAAGCATTTTGAAATACATAGTAAAAACAGGTTTTATGATGGTTTCAGTATCCAGTATAGTTGACTATTGCCATAATTCGATGTTAGATCATCAATAGTCTGGTGTAATCTGGTTTTTCTAAGGATGCTTTTAGGGGAGGCATACGCTTAGAGCCAATACGCTTTTATGGAGTAGCAACCTCCCTGCACTGCCCTGATGCTCCCTTTTATTTCCCAGCATGTCAGCGCTCCACCCAACGACCGGGAGAAGTTTGATAGCAGGCACTTCTACAGTTGGAACAGTTCATGTATTGGCTATACCGGGTCCAACCACCCCTGCCCCTCAGAGCTACGC
>NZ_JSYF01000372.1:0-7927 GCF_054824225.1 Pontibacter sp. HJ8 | reverse complement strand
GAGTTCTTCTAGGCAGGGCTTTTACTTACCAGAAGTTGTGTGACTTTTTGATTTTAAAGATGTAAACTGGTGATATATCTTAAAAATGGAGTACTGCAAGGCTACATTTGTTTCACCTATCCAGTCACAGTTATGAGCATCAACTTCAGTCTCTTTTTCTACCTCAAGAAACAATCAAATTACCAAACAGGCCCTGTGCCGATCTATCTGCGCATCACCGTCTCGGGCAAGTGGGCCGAGCTACGACAGGCAGGGCGACTGAACCAGACAGATGGATAGCTGCTGCTGGGCGTGCCGCGGGTACGAAGTCAGCCTCCAAATTCCTGAATGCTTACCTGGATAATCTGCAGGCAAAAGTCTATGAGGCGCACCGCCAAGTGATAGAGACGAATCATTTGCTGACAGCTGAAACGATCAAGAATAGATTTCTGGGCAGAGAAGAGACGGTCGCTGGCGGAGGTATACCTGGAACACAACGAAAAGTAGCGGCTCTGGTGGAAGATGAGTTTACCCGGCTTCCTAAAGCACTACACGACCTCTCTGAAGCATACGCAGGAATTCATGAAGTGGAAGTATGGGTACTTTGACATCGACATTAAAAAGATAAACACACCTTTTAACTGATTAGGAGTTCTACCTCAGGAGCGTGCGTAAATGTTCCAACAACACAGGCGTCAAGTACATCAAGAATTTCGGTAAGATCATCCGCAATTGCCAGACAAATGGCCCCTGCCAAATTTCTTTACTCCTGCCGTTTTTAAAGTATACTACTCTTGCTTTAACTTCCTTCCTTCATCTTTGGACCGGCGGCAAATGTAACCTTGGTTTGCACTTTATCCAGCCCAAAGTATAGCACCATAACAGTATAACCCCCTGGCTTAAGAGGCAGAGGAGTAATTGCGGCTATACTTACAAAAGCCAACTAAATCTTAATTTAAAGGGGAAGAGACTTTACTCGTAATATTTTAATCCTTATATTGAAAAGCTTAAATGCTAATTTTCTGCTACTTGGCGTATAACCGGTATTGTGCAGAAAATCAAATCTAAACAAGAGAAGACCAGCTTACACTGCGCTTTCCCACCACTACCAAAGCTAAAGGCAAAAAGCTACTATTAGCTCTCACGCCTGAATAGCGGTAAAGAATTTCTTACCTCCGAAGTGCTGCCTCCTAAAAGGAGCCAGCACCTATTGGTTTCGGGTTTTACGCTTACTGTTTGTTTTTACGTGGCTCACAGCAGCCATCTCACTATAAAAATAAATTTGTAAAAATCTCTGTGCTTCATGAAACCAGACAAAGAGAATTCGAGACGGGACTTTTTAAAGAAGTCTGCCTTTGCATTAGCCTCCTTTACCATTGTGCCGCGCTTTGTGTTGGGCGGGAAAGGATATGTACCTCCTAGCGACCAGCTGACCAAAGGCGTAATTGGCGTAGGAGCCATGGGACGCAACCATTTCCCTTATGCCGATACAAGAGTAGTAGCGGTCTGCGATGTAGACCAAAATCACCTGAAGAAAGCCGTGGACATGCTTGGAAAGGGCGTCAAAACCTTTACCGATTACAGGGAGCTGATCCAGATGCCGGAAGTGGATATTGTGCACATCGCCACGCCGCCGCATTGGCACGGCATTATGGCCGCGGATGCGGCCCGCGCCGGGAAAGACATCTGGTGCGAAAAGCCGATGACCAGAACCATCGGGGAGGGCAAGCGTGTAGTAGAAGCTGTTCAGCAGCACGGGCGTATCTTCCGCCTCAACACCTGGTTCCGGTTCGATGATATTTTCTACGGTATGGGTACCACCGTGAAGCCCATCAAAAAGCTGGTAGACAGTGGCCTGCTCGGCTGGCCCCTGAAAGTGACCGTTGGCCGTGGCACCGGCTATGACTGGAAGTTCTACTGGGTAGGCAAAACCAACCTGGATCCTACGCCCGTACCGCAGGGACTGGATTACAACATGTGGCTGGGACCTGCCCCTTATAAACCCTACAACCCGCACCGCGTGCACGGCACGTTCCGTGGCTATTGGGACTATGATGGAGGCGGCCTCGGCGACATGGGCCAGCACTACCTGGACCCTATCCAGTATTTCCTAGGCAAAGACAACACCAGCCCTGTCTCCGTGGAGATTGATGCGCCACAACAGCACGCGGACGCCGTAGGCACCTGGCGCAAGATTACTTATACTTATGAAGATGGTTGTCAGATCATTCTGGACGGAGAGGGGAAAGAAGAAAACATCCCTTACATCGAGGGCCCGAAAGGAAAACTCTACCCGGGTTTCCGCTCCGACATTCCTGACCTCAGAAGAAAATTAGCCGCTTTCCCTGATCCTGAGCAACAGGTAACAGACTTTGTGCAGGCCGTGAAGAACCGCCAGAAGTTTGCCCTGAATGAAGAAAACGGGCACCGGTCCTGTACGCTTGTAAACATGGGCCTGGCAGCGCTTCGCCTAGGGCGCTCCCTCAAGTTCGACCCTGTAAAACAGGAGTTCATCAACGACGAAGGTGCCAACCGCCTGGTTTATCAACCCATGCGCACTGACTGGACGCTGGTGTAAGGATTTGGGTAAGAAGTTAAAAGCATTCTTTTATAGGTTAGAAATATACTGCGCTAACATCATGAGAAAAATATCATTCGTGCTCCTGGCCTTGCTTATCCTAAGCACCGCCGTGATGGGGCAACGCAAAAACGATCAGCGGACCCTTTCGACGAAGATCGCGGACTTGCTGGCAGAACTGCCGGCCAGGGACGAAAAGCACCTGGAGGCAAGTATGGCAGGGATTGCTGCCATGGGCGAGGAAGGAATTCTGCAAATGGCCGGCATGTTGTCGGCACCCGGCAAGGGCGACAATACCAATATAGAATATGCCTTAGGCGGATTCTCCTCCTACGTGATGGAGTCGAAGAGAGAATACTGGCGAAAAATGAGTGCCAACGCCTATTGCAAGGCCCTTCAGAACGCCGGACATGAGGAGCACAAAGCCTTTTTGATCAGGCAGCTGCAAATGGTTGGGGACGATGGAGTTGTTGCTTGCCTGCAGGGGTACCTGGGTGATGGCCGCCTCTGCGGACCTGCCGGCAGAGCCCTGACAAGTATAAACACTCCTGCCTCCAGCCAGGCACTCCTGCAGGCCCTGCAGCGTGCACAGGGTGATTGCCAGTTGGCCCTGGTAGGAGCCTTAGGAGACACCCGCTATGCCGGAGCTGTAACGGCTTTAACGCCCCTGACCAGCAGCCAAAATGAAAAACTGCGCAAGCTGGCGCTCTTTGCTCTGGCCAACATCGCAGATCCGGCTGCCGAGGCTGCCTTGACCAAGGCCGCAGAAGAGGATAACTACAAATTCGACAAAGATAACGCGGTTGCCGCCTACCTGTTGTATGCCAAACGTCTGGCAGAGAAGGGCCAGCCGGAGCAGGCCGTGCGAATTGCTCAATCGATGTTGAGCAAAACCGCCACGGATGAGCAGGTGCACACGCGCACAGCGGCCCTGAAACTTTTGAGCGACATTCAGAAAGAGCAAAGTATGCCGCTTTTGGTAAATGCAGCCGGGGACCCGAACAAGGAGTACCGCGCGGCCGCCCTGAAGTTTGCCGGCCCCTACGTAACGGCAGAGAACACTTCACTGTGGGTAAACAAGCAGAAGAAAGCCGACCCGGCAGTACAGGCAGAGATCATCACCATGCTGGGCAATAACGGTGCGAAAGGCGCCTTGCCTGCAGTGCAAAAAGCATTGAAGAGCAAAGATACCCAGGTAAGAATTGCCGCCATTGGTGCTGCCGGTAAGTTGGGCCAGCAAGAGGTCCTGCCCTCGCTGCTGAAAACCATGCGAAAAGGTGGTGAGGAAGAAGCCATCGCTGTCAGAACCACTCTGCTGATCATGGAAAGTGATGGAATGACGGATAAAGTCTCGCAGGCCTTGCCGAAAATGCCGGCGGTAGCGCAGGCGGAACTATTAGCGGTATTGGGTGCCCGCGGTGAAAACAGGAGATTTCAGGAGGTGCTTCCTTATGCCAAGCATAAAGATGCTGCCGTGCGCATGGCTGCACTGGAGGCACTTGCCAACATCGCCAGCAAAGAGAACCTGCCGCAGTTATTTACCCTCCTGAATGAAACCTCCCAGCCGGAAGAGCTTCCAGCGGTGCAAAAAGCCGTTGTGGCCGCTGTAGGTGACTATGAAAATCAGGCGGAAAAGGCAGAACTGGTGCTGCAAAAGATGAACGAGGCGCCTGCAGAAAAGCGGCCGGCTTACTTTAGCATCCTGGCAAGTATAGGCGGAGACCAGGCGCTTCAGGCGGTGGCGCAGGCTTTCCAAAGCGGTGATGCGGCCACCAAAACAGCTGCTCTGTCAGCGCTTTCGCAGTGGTCGGATGTAAGTGCAGCAGAGGAACTGTACCGTATCAGCGCGAGTGCAGGCAATGCTACCTATCTGGACCAGGCGCTGAGAGGCTACATCCGCGCCGTGAGCATAGCTAAATATCCTGCAGACCAAAAGGTGCTGATGCTTCGCAAGGCCATGGAGGTGGCTAAAACCACTGAGCAGAAGCAGCTTATCCTGACACAGGTAGGCAGAAACCGGGCCTTTCCGGCGCTGGTGTTTGCTGGCAAATACCTGGATGAACCCGCGTTGCAGCAACAGGCTGCACATGCCGTCATGGACATTGCACTGTCGAGCACTGATTTCCAGGGAGACGTGGTACGGGAGTACCTGAACAAAACCATCCAGGTGCTGCAGGGGCCAGACAGTGAGTATCAGAAAGAGTCGATGCGCAAGTTCCTGGCAGAGATGCCAAAAGGCGAGGGCTTGGTACTGCTGTTTAACGGCAAAGACCTGACGGGCTGGAAAGGCCTGGTAGAGAACCCGATTGCGCGGGCCAAAATGGACAAAAAGACGCTGGCTCAGAAGCAGCAACAGGCCGATGAGCAGATGCGGAAAAGCTGGATTGTGGAGAACGGTGAACTGATCTTCACAGGCAAGGGCGATAACATTGCCACAATTAAGCAGTATGGCGACATCGAGATGTTTGTGGACTGGAAAATTTTTGATGACGGCCATAAGGAAGGCGATGCCGGCATTTACCTGCGCGGTACGCCGCAGGTACAGATCTGGGATACTTCCCGTGTGAATGTAGGAGCACAGGTAGGTTCCGGTGGCCTGTACAACAACAAAGTACACCCGAGCAAGCCGCTGAAAGTAGCTGACAACGCCCTTGGCGAATGGAATACCTTCCGCATCCTGATGAAAGGTGACCGGGTAACGGTATACCTGAACGGAGAACTGGTAACAGACAATGTTATACTGGAGAACTTCTGGAACCGGGAGCTGCCGATTTTCTCGGAAGAGCAGATAGAGCTGCAGGCACACGGCTCCAGGGTAGCCTACCGTGATATTTATATCCGCGAGATCCCACGCCCGAAGCCGTTTGATTTAAGCGCAGCAGAGAAGAAAGAAGGTTTTAAGGTGCTGTTTGACGGTATCAACATGCACAACTGGCAGGGCAACACCACCGACTATACCATAGAGGATGGGGTGCTGGTGGTGCGCGAGCCCAAGTTCGGGAGCGGTGGCAACCTCTATACCAAGCAGGAGTATGGCGACTTTATTTTCCGCTTCGAGTTCAAGCTGACCCCGGGTGCCAACAATGGCCTGGGCGTGCGTACTCCGCTCGAAGGAGATGCCGCCTATGAAGGCATGGAATTGCAGATCCTGGACAATGACGCCGACATTTACAGAGAGTTGGAGGACTACCAGTACCATGGCTCTGTGTACGGCGTCATGACAGCAAAGCGAGGTGCCTTAAAGCCGGTAGGAGAGTGGAACTATCAGGAAGTGATCCTGAAAGGGCCAAAGGTGAAGGTAATCCTCAATGGCACGACCATTCTGGATGGTGACATTGCCCAGGCAAGCGAAAATGGAACCCTCGATGGAAAAGAACACCCGGGGCTTAAGCGCCAGAAAGGCTACATCGGTTTTCTGGGGCATGGTTCTACTGTTTGGTTCCGAAACATTCGCATCAAAGACCTGAGCAGCGGTCAGAAGGTCTTATAGTATGGCTATTCTCACCTAATGACTCACCGAAGGCCGGCATATTCCGGCCTTCTATTTCATGGTTTTTTATAATTGAGCTACAAGAGGCAGCATGGCACATATCAATACTTCTACATTTTCAGATCACAGCTTTGATGCTATTGTGATCGGTTCAGGCATCAGCGGCGGTTGGGCAGCAAAGGAGCTTTGTGACAAGGGGTTGAGAACCTTAGTGCTGGAGCGGGGAAGAAACGTAGAGCACCAGAAGGATTATCCCACCGCCACGATGCATCCCTGGGACTTCCAACACCGGGGGCTGCTTTCCCTCGAGTACAGGGAAGAGAACCCAATCGCGGCCAAGTGTTATGCTTGCCGGGAGGATGCCACCCATTTCTTCGTGAAAGACAAGGAGCATCCTTACGTGCAGGAAAAACCGTTTGACTGGATACGCGGCTATCAAGTGGGTGGCAAGTCACTGATGTGGGCCAGGCAGACACAGCGCTGGAGCAAGTATGACTTTGAGGGACCGGCTCGCGATGGCTTCGCCGTAGACTGGCCCATCCGCTACGAGGACCTGGCACCCTGGTACAGTTATGTGGAGCGATTTGTCGGGATCAGTGGGAATAGAGATGGCCTAGAGACCTTGCCAGACGGGGAGTTCCTGCCACCATGGGAAATGAACGTGGTCGAGAAAACTATCCGCAAGCGGATTGTAGAGACCTACCAGGACCGCCACGTGGTTATTGGGCGATGCGCCCACCTTACGAAGCCTGAGGAGATTCACCATCAGCAGGGGCGAGGGCAGTGCCAGGCCAGAAACCTATGCCAGCGCGGCTGCCCTTATGGGGGGTACTTCTCCTCGAACTCCTCCACACTCCCCTGGGCCGCCAAAACCGGTAATCTCACCCTTCGTCCTGACTCCGTGGTGCAATCTATTATCTATGATGAGAAAAAAGGAAAGGCAGTAGGGGTGAGGGTAATGGACGCCCATACCAAGGAGGTGCAGGAATATTTCTCCAAACTTATCTTCGTGAATGCATCTACGCTGAACACTAACCTGATATTGCTGAACTCCACCTCTTTCCGGTTCCCGAACGGCTTGGGGAATGATAATGGTCTTTTAGGCAAGTATGTAGCCTTTCACAACTACCGGGGTTCGCTTTCGGCAACGATGGAAGGCTATGAAGACAGCTATTACTATGGCCGTCGCCCGTGTGCAGTCATGATGCCAAACTTTAGGAACGTGCACAGGCAGGAAACTGAATTCCGAAGGGGATACATGGTTTTCTATAGCGCCAGTAGGGGTAGAGCAGACGCTGCTCCAAACGGCGAGCAGCTTGGGGCAGCTTACAAGGATGCGTTGCTGGAGCCCGGCAAATGGGGAATCTACATGATGATGCAAGGTGAGACGATCCCAAAGGAAAGCAATTATGTTAGTCTAAGTGCAGACGAAAAGGATGCGTGGGGAGTACCTCTGTTAAAGGTGTCGGTCGGGTATGATGAGAATGACGAGAAGTCCCTGAAGGATTTTCTGGAGCAAGGCGCGGAGATGCTCGACAAGGCGGGTTGTAAGAACATATATGCCAACGACAGCAGGCAGGCACCAGGCCTGGACATCCACGAGATGGGGGGCGTCAGGATGGGCCACGATCCGAAGACCTCGCTCTTGAACAAGTATAACCAACTGCACGCCTGCAAGAACGTATTCGTGACCGACGGGGCCTGCATGACTTCGACCGGAACGCAAAACCCCTCCCTGACCTACATGGCCCTCACAGCAAGGGCTGTAAACTATGCTGTGAGTGAGATGAAGAAAGGGAATCTGTAAGTATGGATATTTCAAATGGGTCTTAACCGGCTAAATTGGTAAATTCAGAAGTATAAAGTAAAAGAAAACCACC
>NZ_JSYF01000371.1:0-1846 GCF_054824225.1 Pontibacter sp. HJ8 | reverse complement strand
CTTAATGGTGTTGGAAGTGCGGCTGCCGATCACGGACCAGCCTGTCGGCACCACCCAGGTATAGCTCGCAGCGGCTTCGATCGGGGCTATGGTGTATACCTGCTCGGAGCCGGCGCACGGTGTTGTCGCACCACTAATAGCAGTGGGTGCAGCCGGTATATTCAGGACACTTACCGCCAGCGTAGCCGCCGCACTGCTGCTGCAGGCATTGTTTGCTACAACCTGCAGGGTACCTGCAGTAGTGCCTGCTCTTACTTTGATCTGGTTTGTCGTCTTATCTTCTGACAGGATAGTCCAGCCTTCCGGCACACTCCAGGTATAGGTGGCACCCGGTACAACCGTCGCTGTGTAGGTAGCTTCTGCGCCCACGCAGAGTGTCGTGCTTCCTGCTATGGCAGCAGGAGCTATTGGTGCAGGCGTTACGGTTATTACTTTAGCACTTACACTTTCAAAGCCGCAGCTGTTGGTTACTTTTACTGTAAGTGTACCGCCTACTGCACCTGCTTTCGGCTTAACCACTACAGTGGCAGTACCCTGTCCACGCTCAATATTCAGTCCTTCGGTTGCCAGCCACTCATAGGTAACTTCGCCGCTCACGCCGGTTGCCGTGTAGCTGACACCTTCCGTGTTGAAGCACAAGCTGCTTCCGCCTTCAATAGTCGCTACCGCCGGTGCGCCCGTTACTTCAACGGCTAGTTCTGCAGTAGCCACTTTTCCGCATTGGTCTGTAACTGTCGCCTGTATTTTTCCTGATGTTGTTCCTGCATTCACCCGGATCACGTTGCCTACCTGGTCGATTTTAGTCCAGCCATTTGGCAGCGTGAACTCATATTTCGCGCCTACGATCGGGGTTGCTGTGAAGATAACCTCTTTGCTGTTGGCGCACAGAATGGCACTGCCACTTAGCACAGGATTCAGGTCAGGACATATGGTGATGATCGGAACTTCATCCGTGTTATCATTTTCATCCGGATCCGGATTGTCTCCTATTATATCTACCTGATTGCGGAGCACACCCGGCACCAGCACCTTGAAGACGATCGTCAACGTAATTTGCTGCCCGTTGTTCATGTCCCCTATCGCCCAGATATTGGTTTCCGGATCATAGGTACCCTTGCCAGCTTCCGAACGAATATACTGCAGTCCGGCCGGGACCTTCTCCTTTACTTCCACCCCAAGGGCAGCTCCCGGTCCTCTGTTCGTTGCCTTGATGGTATAGGTTACCTCTGCGCCTACCGAGAAATCTCCACCCTGAGCTGTTTTCTCTACAGCAAGGTTGGAGTATACTACAATCGGGAGGAATACTGTGTTGAAATGAAAGTTAACTGCTTTGTTCAGAGAGATCGCTCTGCCCTGTATTCTGGCTGCACTGGCCAGTGTTACATCGTTATTGGCGATGACGTTACCGACAAAGGAAGTAGAAGAGCCCATGTTGACCTCATTCTCCACCACCCAGTATACGTTCTTGGCTTCTGCGCCTTGCTGCGAAATCATACTCGGGGTAGGATTCTGGGCTGTGGGAGCAAACGTGGTAAAACTTCCGTCTATGATAAACACAAAGGTAGAGTTGATATCCCCCTGTCCATCCAGTACCATGATGCCGTTCAGGGTAGCATCGCCGTTTATCCGGTAGACACCCGGTGTTACAGTCAGTCCATTACCTAAACTCGGTTCGAGCGTCTTTTGGTCGGGCAAATTCCGCAATGCCGTGTAGGCATTCTTGGCGTTGAGCTGCGCCTCAGCTGCCAACTCAGTCCCTTTATGTTTCTTTCCTGAAACAAGCAGATATTCTTCACCTACAATTGTTTTGCCGGGGCTGATGCCCAGGTTGCCGTCGATACCTGTT
>NZ_JSYF01000038.1:0-1786 GCF_054824225.1 Pontibacter sp. HJ8 | reverse complement strand
CACGTTTATGGTCTTCCCGCTGCTTACCGGCAAGCTGGTCGACTCCTCCACCGGCAACGCCGACTGGTTCCTCGAAGACATTGACATGATCGCGCTGGGCCTGTTTGCCGTTATCCTCTGCCAGGGTATCTTTTCCTTTTTCAGGGTATACTTTTTTGCGCAGGTCAGTGAGAATGCCGTAGCCGACATCCGCCGCGACCTCTACAGCAAGTTTATGATGCTGCCCCTTACCTTCTATGAGAAACGGCGCGTAGGTGAGATCACCAGCCGGATCACGACCGACGTAGCCCAGGTGCAGGATGCCATGTCCATCACACTGGCAGAGCTTTTCCGCCAGATTACTACCCTGCTTGTGGGTATCATCATCATTCTCTGGACTTCCATCAAGCTGTCCATGTTCATGCTGGCTACCTTCCCGGTGCTGGTGGCTCTTACCCTTGTGTTTGGCCGGAAGATCAAGAGTCTTTCGAAAAAGACGCAGGACGAACTGGCCAATACCAATGTGATCGTGGAGGAAACGCTGCAGGCGATCAACACGGTGAAAGCCTATACCAACGAGCCTTTTGAGATTGGCCGTTACAAGCATTCTCTTAGCAAAGCCGTGCAAACGGCCCTTTCAGCTGCCAATTACAGGGGTGCCTTTATCTCTTTCATCATCATCGGGTTGTTCGGGGGCATTATACTCGTGATCTGGTACGGTGCCACGCTGGTACAGAACGGCGATTTGACCATCGGCGAATTGATCTCCTTCATCATTTATACCGTCTTTATCGGGGCTTCAGTAGGAGGCCTGGGTGAATTGTATGGCAAAATACAATCGGCTTTAGGTGCAACAGAGCGCATACAGGAAATACTCGCCGAGTCGGAAGAGCCGACAGACAAGAGCCAGCGCCCTGTAAGCGAGATCAGGCGTGTGAAGGGCGATATCAGCTACAACCAGGTGGCTTTCTCCTACCCTACCCGACCAGATATCCGAGTGCTGCGTGACATCAATTTCACCATTCGCTCCGGTGAAAAGATAGCGTTGGTTGGCCCAAGTGGCGCCGGCAAATCGACGATCGTGCAACTGCTGCTGCGCCTCTACGATGTGAGCAGTGGCAGCATTACGGTAGATGGTCAGGACATTCGCGACATGAACCTGACGCACCTGCGGGCCAACGTGGGTATAGTGCCGCAGGAAGTGTTGCTGTTTGGTGGCAGTATCCGTGAAAATATTGCCTATGGCCGCCCCGACGCGTCGGAAGAAGAGATCATTGAAGCGGCGCGCAAAGCCAATGCCTATGACTTTATCAGCTCTTTCCCCGAAGGGCTTGATACGCTGGTAGGAGAACGTGGCATCAAGTTGTCCGGTGGCCAGCGCCAGCGGGTAGCCATTGCCCGTGCTATCCTCAAAAACCCGGCTATATTGGTGCTGGACGAGGCTACCAGCTCCCTGGACTCCGAATCGGAGCACCTGGTGCAGCTGGCCATGGACGAGCTGATGAAAAACAGAACCACCATTGTGATCGCCCACCGCCTGGCTACTATCCGGAAGGTAGACAAGATCCTGGTGATTGATGGCGGCGAGATCGTGGAAGAAGGTTCACATGATATTCTGTCGATGAACAACGAAGGGATTTATTCCAACCTGCTGCGTCTGCAGTTTGAGATGAGCTAACACCTGTTATATATATTTTTACAGAAGCCCTGCTTACGTTTGTAAGCAGGGCTTCTTGTCTTTATTTCATTTAATTCGTAGCTGCGGAAGGCTGTTTGTAACTGGCGGAGTTGCTGTTCCAGGTATAGC
>NZ_JSYF01000370.1:0-3898 GCF_054824225.1 Pontibacter sp. HJ8 | reverse complement strand
CAGCAGCTCCGCCAGTTACAAACTGGCCTCTACTGCAACCACCAGTTACCGCTGCGCTCAAACTGGCGGTATACGCAGGTATAGGTATAGGTATAGCAGCTCACACCAGCAGGGAAAAAAGTGAAGCCGCACCGGCGAGGTGAAGTATAAGAAGAGGGTGCAAAGGGAGATATCTTACTGGAGCAGGTACTCAGCGCAGCGTGCAGTTGATAAGATCTGCCGAATTGTGCTTAGCTAAAAGAATCCTGCCGGTGTAGTTTAATCATTATGATTTGTGTTTCAGGCTGTAATACAAAAAGCAGCTCCGGCTATACCCTAGATAGTCAGTTCTTTCCGCCCGAAATGATATTCTTCATCCTTGAGAAAATAATCACCTGACTTCTGCAGAATCGTGAGGTTGTCAAGGGTAATTTCCCAGTTGAAATTATAGCTGCACAAAAAAGACAGAACAGGCCCCAGTGTCTCCCGTGTTGTGTCGCCAAGGGCGAGGGAAACATGCGGCAGCCACATACTGGGGTTGTAGTAGATGCCCATTTCGCTGCTCATTTCGGAGATGTCGCCATGCAGCTTGGTATGCAACAGGTTCAGGGGAGGCGTACGCAGCACAGGAATGTAAATCACAGGACATTCGCCTGGAAAGACGCCCAGACCCGTCGTGCGTATGGTGAAAGGTTCTGTTTCGCGACAGGTTTGCTCCAAGTACTCCCGCAGTTCTTCCATATCCGGAACTTCGGCTGTAAGCAGGGTGAGGTGCGGGTAAGGAGTCATTTTTACCCCGGTCAGGCCAAACTTCTTCTCCAGAAGTTCCGTCAGGTCAGTCACACGATCAGAATGGGATTGGTCAAGTAAAGAAGTAACCGCGATCATAAAAGTATTGTTTTAGTGCCGCTTTGCATGAAACAAGCCCTGCAACTTAAAAGCACAAAACTATAAAACGAAGTACTGTGCAGATTGTTTAGCTGCAGGCGCCTCTTTCTTCCTAAATGGCAGATTATATTTAGCTACCTCTAGAGCTGCGGGGGCAGGAGAAGGTATGCGCTATGTATGTTGCCACTTGTCTGCCAGATATTTCCCAAATTAAGTACCTTTGTGTTTTAGCATTCCAATTCACATGATTTCTATCAATAACCTCAGCTTCCATTTTGGTAGCCGCCCGATGTACGAAGATGCCAACCTGCACATCAAGCCGAAAGATAAGATCGGCCTGATCGGCCTGAACGGCACGGGTAAGTCTACGCTGCTCCGCATCATCGTAGGAGAGTACAAGCCGGATAGCGGCAGTATACAGATGGGCAAGGAAACCACGATCGGCTTCCTCAACCAGGACCTGCTGAGTTATGAAACACATGAAAGCATCCTTTCTGTGGCCATGCAGGCCTTTGATGAGGCGCTGAGCCTGCAGAAAGAGATCGATAAGATACTGATAGAGTTCGAGAATAACTTCCATGACGACCTGGTGGACCGGCTGGCCGCTTTGCAGGAACGCTTTGAGGCGCTGGGTGGCTATACCATGCAGGCCAATGCCGAAGCGATACTGGAAGGCCTGGGCTTTAGCACGGACGAGCTGCAGAAGCCACTGGCATCCTTCTCGGGAGGCTGGCGTATGCGAGTGATGCTGGCCAAGATCCTCCTCCAGAAGCCTTCGCTGCTGTTGCTCGATGAGCCTACCAACCACCTGGACTTACCTTCCATCAAGTGGCTGGAGAGTTACCTGGAGCGTTTTGAAGGTGCGGTTGTCATTGTGTCGCACGACAGGGAGTTCCTGGATAAGACCACCAACATCACTGTGGAGGTATCCAATTCCAAGCTGAATGTATACCCGGGTAACTACAGCTTTTATGTAGAGGAAAAGGTGATGCGCAACGAGATTCAGAAGGGAGCTTACGAAAACCAGCAGGCGCACATACGTCAGACTGAGCGTTTTATTGAGCGCTTCAAGGCCAAGGCCACCAAAGCCAAACAGGCGCAAAGCCGCATGAAGCAGTTGGAGCGCCTGGACCGTATCGAAGAAGTGGCACCCGATGCCGCCAAAGTGAACTTCAGTTTTAAATTCAACATACAGCCTGGCCGCCATGTTTTGCGCCTCGAACACATGAGCAAAGCCTACGGCGACAAGGTCATCTTCCGGGATACCAACGTGCACGTGGAGCGTGGCGATAAGATCGCCCTCATCGGCGGTAACGGCAAAGGTAAATCGACGCTGCTGCGCATCATCGCCGGCACAGAGCCGATCCAGGGCAAACGCGAACTGGGGCACAATGTGATCATGTCCTTTTATGCGCAGCACCAGTTAGAGTCCCTTTCGGTCGAAAACGAAATGCTGCAGGAACTGCAGCAGGCAGGCTCCGGCAAAACAGAAATGGAACTCCGTACCTTGCTGGGCTCTTTCCTGTTCACGGGCGACCAGGTTTTCAAAAAGATAAAGGTATTGTCAGGAGGGGAGAAGTCGCGGGTAGCGTTGGCCAAGACGCTGATCTCGGAGGCCAACTTCCTGATGCTCGACGAACCGACCAACCACCTCGACATGCAGTCGGTGAATATCCTGATTCAAGCGCTGGAGCAATACGAAGGTACGTTCATCATCATCTCGCACGACCGTTATTTTGTAGAGAATGTGGCCACCAAGATCTGGTACATCGAAGACTACCAGCTGAAGGAATATCCGGGTACCTACCATGAGTATGAGCAGTTCCAGGAGAAGCGGGAGAAAGAGGCCAAGAAAGTGGCTGCCGCAACACCAGTCCCTGTGAAGAAAGAGGAGCCGAAACCGAAGCGTGACAACGGCGAATACAATGCCCTGAATAACCAGCTAAAGCAGGTGAATCGCCAGCTGAGCGACGTGGAAAAGAAGGTGCAGCAACTGGAGCAGGAACTGGCCCAGTTCGAGGCGCAGCTGGCTGACCCAAAGGTATACGGCAACGTGAGCCTGCTGCAGGAAACCTCCCAGAAGTTTGAGGCGGTGCAGAAAGAACTGGCATCTACCAATTCGAAATGGGAAAACCTGATGCTCGAAGCGGAAGAGCTGGAAGGAAAAATGAGTTAAGTTAGCGAGTTAGAATATCAGTCAATCTATCAATTTACAAGACAGCAGCGGGGCTCATGCTCCGCTGCTGTTTTTGTATAGGGCAGCAGGGCTGCTGTGAAGGTATAGCCTGCCGGTACAGGCAATTACGATAAATTTGTTAGCTCATTTACACTATAATATTCATAAAATATGGTATTTTCGAAGCGTTTTTTATCTGCTTTTTATGAAAAAATTTTACTTTTTACTTGTTGCGGCCCTTCTGCTGGCCGGCTTTCTGAACCAGGCCAATGCCCAAAGCCCTGATGAGATTGTTGTAAAGCGGAAGAGCATTGGCGATGCCTACTTTATTTCGGGCCGGAAGCTGAGCAAAGAAGAGTTGATGTATGTGTTGGACAGCCACCCTGAGGCAAAGCAAGAACTCAGACTAGGGGCCCGGAATAAAATGCCAGCAGCTATTCTTAGCAATGCAGGTGGGTTTCTAGTAGGGTATCAGATTGGTAGTCTTATAGGGGGTGGCGAAGTTAACGGCACAATGGTCGTTATTGGAGGAGGCCTGGCAGCGCTGAGCCTTCCTTTTTCAGTGGCCATAAAAAAACGTGAACTGCGGGCTATAAGCCTGTACAATGCCGGGCTGGTTCAAACTGCAAAGCCATCCTATGAGCTCAGGTTGGGTTACGCTTCAAACGGGATGAGCCTGAAAGTCACTTTCTAATACCGGCTAGACCTGAGAAGGTACAACCAGCGCAGCTATTCTAATGGGCAGTACTATCTTCTTTCATTCAGATCCTGCATGGCTATGTAGCTGTGGCTTCTTCAGGTTTCAACCTGATGTTGTTGCATAGTTTCGCCTGTGCGGCGGGCACCTACTTTTTT
>NZ_JSYF01000369.1:0-3111 GCF_054824225.1 Pontibacter sp. HJ8 | reverse complement strand
CTATGCGCTGGAAGAACTCTGGGGTGATGCCGGCATTCAGCGTATAGAGAATGTCTAATACCTATGGTTGCCCTGAACAAATCAGCGCGACCATAGTTTTTCATTTATCTGAAACTAACTATTCATGGCAGAACAGAATAATAAAGGAAATAATAAAAAGAAGAAGCCGATGATACCGGCTACGCCTCCACGGCCTACGATGCAGTTGTGGATGCTGGCCGTACTGATTCTGCTTATCTTCGGGCTTACCTACCTCAATAAGAGTAACTCTTCGGTTGAAACCACGCAGCAGAATTTTGAAGAAATGCTGTTGAGCAACGATGTCAAAAAACTGACGATCGTGAATGGCAAGATGGTAGAGGTATACCTGAAAGAGGAAGCCTTACAAAACGAAAAGTATAGCAGCGAGCTCGCGAACCGTGGCACTTTTGCGATGGAACAGGGGCCGCACTACCACTTCTCGATCATCACCGCAGAGTCTTTCAAGGAGGACCTGGAGAAAATTCAGGAGACCATTCCGCGTGAGCAGCGTGTGCCCTACAGCATCGACACCCGTACCGGCTTTGCCGATTTCTTCCTGCAGTGGGGCTTCCTGATCCTGCTCCTGTTTGGTTTCTGGTTCCTGATGCGCCGCGTAACAGCAGGTGGTGCAGGTGGCCAGATCTTCAACATCGGCAAATCCAAGGCGGCGCTCTTTGATGCAGAGAACAAAGTAAAGATCACTTTTAAGGATGTCGCCGGCCTGGAAGAAGCGAAGGAAGAAATACAGGAAATTGTTGAATTCCTGAAGAATCCGGGCAAATTCACGATACTGGGTGGTAAGATACCGAAAGGTGCCCTGCTGGTAGGCCCTCCGGGCACAGGTAAAACCTTGCTGGCCAAAGCAGTGGCCGGTGAAGCCGACGTCCCCTTCTTCTCGCTGTCAGGTTCTGACTTCGTGGAGATGTTCGTGGGTGTGGGTGCAGCGCGTGTACGTGACCTCTTCAAGCAGGCCAAAGCAAAAGCTCCCTGTATCATCTTCATCGATGAGATTGACGCGATCGGACGTCACCGTAGCCGCGGTTCGGCACCTGGTGGCAACGATGAACGCGAAAACACCCTCAACTCCCTGTTAGTGGAAATGGATGGTTTTGCGACTGACTCCGGTGTGATCATTCTGGCCGCTACCAACCGTCCGGACACCCTGGACTCTGCCTTGCTGCGTCCGGGTCGTTTTGACCGCCAGATCAGCATCGACAAGCCGGACATCAACGGCCGTACCGAGATATTTGATGTGCACCTGAAGCCACTTACCCTGGCTGCCGATGTGGATGCCCGCAAGCTGGCCGCACAGACACCTGGTTTTGCCGGTGCCGAAATTGCCAACGTGTGTAACGAAGCTGCCCTGATCGCGGCCCGCCGCAACAAAAAAGCAGTGGACCAGCAGGATTTCAACGACGCCATTGACCGTGTGATCGGTGGTCTGGAGAAAAAGAACAAGATCATCTCTCCGGAAGAGAAAAAGATTGTAGCCTACCACGAGGCTGGTCATGCCATTGCAGGCTGGTTCCTGGAGCATGCCGATCCGTTGGTAAAAGTGAGTATTGTTCCACGTGGTGTAGCCGCGCTGGGATATGCACAGTACTTGCCGAAAGAGCAATTCCTGTATACGACCGAGCAGCTGATCGACGAAATGTGCATGGCCCTGGGCGGACGTGCTGCCGAGGAGATCGTGTTTGGCAAGATATCGACAGGAGCCCTGAGCGACCTGGAGCGCATCACTAAAATGGCTTACAGCATCGTGACGATGTACGGCATGAACAGCAAGATCGGCAACGTATCGTTCTACGACTCGAAGCAGACCGAGATGACGTTTAACAAGCCTTACTCGGAAGCTACTGCAGAGACCATCGACAACGAAGTTCGCAGCATCATCTCGTCTGCCTACGAGCGCACAAAAGACCTGCTCAGAAGCAAGCGTCATGAGCTTGAGATTGTATCGCAGGAGCTGTTGCAGAAAGAGATCCTGTTCCAGAGCGACCTGGAGCGATTGGTGGGTAAGCGGCCGTTTGAAGCCCTGACCACTTACCAGGCGCATACGGCCGGTACGGATCGCAGCAAAACCAAAAGTGAAGTAGAGCAGGAGCAGCATCCGGTTGAAGTAGGGCAGACCGAGCATCCGGAGCAGAATGGCCAGGGCCAGGTACCGGGCACTACGCTGCAGAACGATGCCTCTACGCAGGACAATACATCCATCAACTCCAGAACAGCTTGATCTAGACAGGCATGTACGAAGCAAAATCTAAAGAAATAGTTTTAAGAAGAGTAAGAGAGGCGCTGGCTAAGTCAGCGCCTTTTCTGCCTCCTACACCCGACTTTAGTTCTCCCCTGCATCTGCCTTCCGAGGACCTGTCGGTAGAGTTTGCAGAAGCTTTTATCCGCAACAGCGGCCTGTTCGTGTATTGCGAAAATGAAGAAGACTTCTTTGATCAGCTTTTTGCGCTGAAGCGGGAACAGAACATGCAGTACCTGCACGTGTGGGAACCCAACCTGCAGAACATTCTCTACCAGGCAGGTATAGAATTCACGGCGGGAGAAGAGGACTTTATACAAAATGCCCATGCCAGCCTCACGACCTGCGAAGCGCTGATTACCCGCACCGGCAGTATCCTGGTCAGCTCTGCCAATGCCGGCGGCAGAAGGCTCACCGTATACCCGGAAACGCACATGGTAGTGGCAAAGGCAAGCCAGCTGGTACCCGACATCAAGGACGGCCTGCAGGGAATTCGCGATAAGTACAAGGACAACTTCCCGTCTATGGTATCCCTGGTAAGCGGCCCGAGCCGCACAGCCGATATCGAGAAAACATTGGTGATGGGCGCACACGGCCCGAAACAGCTTATACTGTTCCTGATTGATGACCTTCCGCATTGACAAATTAGAGCCGGGTAAGAAAGTATACTTTGCCTCTGATTTTCATCTGGGCGTACCCGACGCTGCCAGCAGCCGGGCGCGTGAGAAGAAAATAGTACGCTGGCTGGACTCCGTAAGGCATGATGCCGCTGCGATCCTGTTACTGGGAGACATATTCGATTTCTGGTTTGAGTACCGCCATGCTATACCCAAGGGCTA
>NZ_JSYF01000368.1:0-2053 GCF_054824225.1 Pontibacter sp. HJ8 | reverse complement strand
CCAAACTCGCTGAACGCTCGAACAGTGGAGGGTCACAAAGTGCAACTGGCTCAAGCTATACCTGCGTAGTTAAGGTTGTAAGGATGTCTTGCTATACTTGTCCGCTATACCTGCTGCTATACCTGCTCGTGCTGGAAAGTCTCCCTTCGAAGGGGGCAGGGGGATGATTAAACAGAAGCTATGAAACAGTAACTGAAGCCCTGGGAGGATAGCAGGCTCCCCTCCTGGGGGTAGGGGCCCTCGAAAAAGGACAAGCGAGAACGCGAGTTCGAAGCTTGCGAGCGTAGCTCTGAGGGGCAGGGGTGGTTGGATCCGGTAGAGCAAGCAACACGAAAATGCTCCACGTGCAAAGGCAGCAGTTACAAAACGGAAGAAAGGAATAGTTCTCCTCTACCTAAGGTATAGCTGTTTCCTGCAGGTATATAAAGCAGCAGCCCCTCCTGTGATTCACAAGAGGGGCTGCTGCTTTATAGTCTATTGATAGCCGCAGGGCTATACCTTTTTCTTCTTAAGCATTCACCATTTCCAGGATAGACTCGAAAATAGCGCGTCCGTCTGTGTTGCCCAGTTCCGGGTCTACAGCGCGTTCCGGGTGGGGCATCATGCCGAACACGTTCTTCTTCTCATTACTGACCCCTGCTATATTCAGCAGGCTGCCGTTGATGTTATAAAGCTCGTGCGTATCCGCCACATTGCTGCTATACTTAAACATGATCTGGTCGTTGCCTTCCAACTTGCGCAGTGTTTCCTTGTCAGCGTGGTAGCGGCCTTCGCCATGTGCTACCGGTATCTTGTAGGCCTTATTCACATCCAGCAGGCGCGTTGGCAACAGGTTGGTTGTCACCGGCCTGATGTACACGTTGTCGCAGATGAACTTCTGGTTTACGTTGCGCAGCAGTGCACCCGGCAGCAGCCCGGCCTCTGTCAGTATCTGGAAACCATTGCAGATCCCCATCACATACCCCCCTTTGTTAGCATGCTGCACAACCTCCTGCATAATCGGAGAGAAGCGGGCAATGGCACCAGAGCGGAGGTAATCTCCATACGAAAAACCGCCAGGCAACAAGATGAAATCACAACCCTGCAGGTCATGATCTTTGTGCCACAGCTTTACAACTTCCTGTTTCATGCCAACCTGAATGGCATCCACCAGATCTTGGTCGCAGTTGGACCCCGGGAAAACGACTACACCAAATTTCATGATTCAAAGTTAAGTAAAAATTTACTTTGGCTGCACATTCCCTCCCTATCTTTCAGGAGCTTTTACTGTTTCAGCTGCGTATAAGTGAAGAATTATCCCTAATTTGCCAAAACATTAATATTAAAAGTGCTTATGTTGCAGTCCATGACAGGCTATGGTAGTGCCCGCCTTGATACCGACCAATATTCCATCAGTATTGAAATAAGATCGCTTAACTCCAAAGGAATGGACCTGAGCGTGCGTCTGCCCCGCTTCCTGTCGGAGCGTGAGTACGAGGTCCGGACCCTGCTGACCAAAGCCCTGGTACGCGGCAAAGTGAGCATCTGCATTGAATACTCCAAAAACAAAACCCAGAAAGCAAAAAGCAACATCAACAAAGAACTGCTGAAGGCTTATTACAAAGAGCTCAGCGATGCAGCCGATATGGTAGGCGGTTCCAAAACCGACCTGTTCCGCCTGGCCCTGCATATGCCGGATGTATTGCAACAAGACCAGGGAGAAGATGAGGGAGAAGCAGACTGGGAAGTGGTGCAGCCCCTGGTGCAGGAAGCGCTGGACAACATCAACTCTTTCCGGGCCGATGAAGGCAAGGCCCTCTCCACAGAGATCATGTCCTACATAGACCGTATCCGCATTTTGCTGGCTGAGGTGGAAAAGCATGACCCCCTACGCATGGAGCAGATCAGGAGCCGCATCAGAGGCCATATCCTCGAAGTATCCAGTTCCGAACTCTACGACCAGAACCGCTACGAGCAGGAGATGATCTATTACATGGAGAAACTCGACATTGCCGAAGAAAAGGTGCGCCTGATTAATCACCTGCACTACTTCACCGAAACCGTTTTCCTACCA
>NZ_JSYF01000367.1:0-11380 GCF_054824225.1 Pontibacter sp. HJ8 | reverse complement strand
GCTGCTCTTTAGGGATCCATTGCGTGTAGAGAATACTCCATTCAGACATGGCCTTTTTGTTTGATGGTAGTAGTCAGGTTTTCCAGAAAGGTTCGCACCTCCTCCACATTCTCCAGCCGGTAAGTGGCGGCGGTTTTGTCCTCATGCTCTCCTACCAGTATACCTATACCTTGCTCCTGCAGGGCGGCGAAGGCATCTTCATCCGTGATATCATCCCCGATGTAGAGCGGGATGGTTTGCTGTTTATTCAGGCGGAGTTCTTCCATCAGCCACAGCACTGCCTTGCCTTTGTGCCAGTCCAGGTTCGGCTTGAGTTCGATCACCTTTTTGCCCAGCCCTTTCTTCAGCTGCGGCTGCTGGCCCAGCACGTCATCTACTGCCTGTATCACCTCCTGTACCTGCTCATCGGCCACGTTGCGGTAATGCACGGCAATGGCATAGCGTTTCCGTTCCACCAGGCTCCCGGGCACGTGCTGCAACATCTCCTGCAACCTGCTGTCTGATTCATCCAGTGCTGTTAAAGCTGCTGTGGCGCCTCCCGGTTCGGCCTGCATGCCGCCCGGACCCGTGATGTCGAAACCATGGGAACCGGCATAATAGAGGTTATCGAGCTGCACCAGGCGCTCCACGTTCTGGCGGTCCCGGCCACTGACAACGGCGACTTTGCATACAGCAGCCAGCTCCTGCAGTGCCTGCCGCATTTCGTCGGATAGGATGGCCATATCCGGCTCCTTTACAATCGGTGTCAGGCAACCGTCATAGTCCAGGAAGACGGCAGGTGATTTGGCATCTAACAAGGCTTGCAGTTCTTCGCTTTTTTCAAGGGCAGAAGGCAGTTCGAGTGCCTCGCGTTTCTGTGTCATCGTTTGTGTCGTTATACTCATCTTTACTCCTTTGGGAATTCGGAGATAACCAGATCGGCACCTCTCTCTTTTAAGCCGCCGGCATCATGGGTCCGGTCTATACCTACTACCAGGGCAAATCCACCCGCTTTTCCGGCCTGCACCCCTTTCCGGGCATCTTCAAAAATGGCGGCCTCCTGCGGCTGCACACCCAGGCGCTTTGCTGCCTCCAGAAAAACATCGGGAGCAGGTTTGCCTTTGAGCCCCAGGTTAGCGGCTTGCAATCCGTCTACGTGTACTTCAAACAGTTTTTCCAGGCCGGCAGCATGCAGTACATCCACGCAGTTTTTGCTAGCCGATATCACAGCAGTTCGCATACCCTGGCTGCGTTGTTGCTTCAGCCAGGCCACCGTATCTTTGTATACCTCCACCCCGTCCTGCTTCAGCAATTCCTGAAAGTACATATTTTTAAGATTCCCCAGCCCGCTGACGGTTTGTTCTCCAGCGCCGTCTTCCGGCGTGCCTTCCGGCAGTGAAATCCCCCTGGATTGAAGGAAATTCCGGACCCCATCGTAGCGTGGTATACCATCGATATATTCGCGGTAGTCAGTCTCGATCACCAAAGGCTCGTATTGCTTCCCCTCTTCTTCGCCCCGCTTCTTCAGGTAGGCATCAAACATGCGTTTCCAGGCCTGCGCGTGTACCAGTGCTGTCTGCGTCACCACGCCGTCCAGGTCCAGGATCAGGGCCTTGATATTTTTCTCACTGAGTAATGAACTGAGTGTACTCATGGTTTTTTGTTTTTAGTATGTTTCACTTCATCGGGTAGTGGCCGCTCCTTCTTGCATTGCCTGCCCCAAGCTGGGAGTTATGAGCTGCTGCCAGCCTTGTACCTTTGGTTGCTAACGTAAGAAGCAGCAGCGCGGCTATAATAAGCCAAAGAGCAAACCGGAGCAGCTATACGAGGTATAGGTATAGGTATAGGTATAGGTATAGGGCGTCAAGTGCCAAATTGTTGCTCTGACAAAAGGAGTCGATCAGGACGACGTACAGGCAGCTGTTACGGAATGCCTTCAGTCCTTTCATGCGGCGGCACATCGGGTCCCTGCTCGGGCTTGTTGGCAGGTGTTTCCTTTCGGGTTAAGAATTCCATGTGTGCCGGGGGTGTACGTTTCCCATCATCTTCCCGCAGGAGTTTCTTTTTGCCGGAAGGCTGATCGGTTGGTTGCTTTTTCTCTTCTTTCATCGTTTCTACTTTAAATAACTATCGTAATTCTTATTATTTACGGATGAAGGGCAGCGCTGGCATACGTTCGCCCGGTCTTAAACCTACGCAGCCCATAGGTAAATGATACCACAGTGCCTGCACAGCCGAAAAAAATGTATATTTAGAGCATCAAGCTGACGAATCAAAAGTTTAACCTATAACCTGGCAGGCAGATTCGCAGTAGTTTCTGCCGTAACCAATACTACAAAATAAAACATGCTACACAGCGACAAACCTACCTCCGCCAAAGCCTGGAAAAAACTGGAAACACACTTTGCGCAACTGCAGCCGCAGCACCTGCGTGATCTTTTCAAAGCAGATCCGCGCCGGTTCCAAAAGTTTTCTTTCCAGGTGGAAGACACACTGTACGATCTTTCCAAAAACCGCATCACTGAAGAGACCCTGGAGCTGCTGACCGAGCTGGCGGAGGAAATGCAGGTGCCTGCTGCCATCCAAAGTATGCTGCGCGGCGAAAAGATCAATGCCACCGAAGGACGTGCCGTACTCCATACCGCCTTGCGCAACTTCACGGATGAGGCCCTTGTTGTAGAGGGGGAAAACGTGCTCGAAGAAGTGCGCGATGTACAGCGGCAGATGAAGGAATTTTGCGACAAGCTGCACAGCGGTGCGTGGACGGGCTATACCGGCAAGCAGGTGAAGCATATCGTCAACATAGGTATAGGCGGCTCTGACCTGGGGCCGAAAATGGTATGCGAGGCGCTGAAGAAGTACCAGAAACCGGGCCTGGAAGTACATTTTATTTCGAACGTGGATGGTACGGATGCTGCTGAAGTACTACAAAAGCTGGACCCGGAAACCACGCTCTTCATCATCGCTTCCAAAACCTTTACGACCAAAGAAACCATCACCAACGCCCACACGGCCCGCAGCTGGTTCCTGGACAAGGTAAAGGAAGAGGCGCATATCAGCAAGCACTTTGTAGCGCTGTCTACCAATACCGAAGCGGTAGCGAAATTTGGCATTGCGCCTGAAAACACCTTCCGGTTCTGGGACTGGGTAGGCGGACGTTTCTCGCTGTGGTCGGCCATCGGCCTGTCCATCGCCTGCGCCCTGGGATACGATAAGTTTGAAGAACTGCTGCGCGGTGCCGAGTCCATGGACAAGCACCTGAAAGACGCGCCGCTGAAAAAAAACATACCGGTGCTGATGGCGCTGCTGAGTGTGTGGTATACCAACTTCTTTGAAGCTCAGACCCACGCGGTGCTGCCTTATGACCAGTACCTGCGCCTGCTGCCCGAATACCTGCAACAGCTGCAGATGGAAAGCAACGGCAAGTCCGCAGCCCGCAACGGCGAATACGTAGACTACCAGACCCAGCCGGTGATCTGGGGAGCTGCCGGCACCAACGGCCAGCACTCTTTCTTCCAGCTCATCCACCAGGGCACGATCCTGATCCCCTCGGATTTTCTGGCACCCGTCAACAGTCACAACCCGATCGGTCAGCACCACCCGATGCTGCTGTCCAACTTCTTTGCCCAGACAGAAGCGCTGATGAAAGGAAAAACAGAAGAAGAAGTACGGGAAGAGCTGCAAAGGAAAGGTATGAGCGGCGAAGAACTGGAGCAGCTGGTGCCTCATAAAGTATTTGAAGGCAACAAACCGTCCACTTCCATCATGTTCGATACGCTGACCCCTTATAACCTGGGCAGCCTCATTGCCATGTATGAGCACAAGGTTTTTGTACAAGGTGTGATCTGGAACGTGTATAGCTTTGACCAGTGGGGAGTGGAACTGGGCAAGCAGCTGGCCGGTACCATCGAGGAAGAACTGCTGAACAACCAGGATGCCGATCATGACAGCTCCACCCGAGGTTTGATTCAATATTTCAGAGAAAACCGAAAATAGAAAAACCTTCTGCAAGGGCTGCGTTAAAGGAGGGATTACGCACCCTATGCAGCTATTAAACTATAAGACAACCCTTGTACTGGTATTGACCCTGCTCCTTAGCGGTTGTGCCGATGACGATTTTTTTCAGAAAGATGCCTTGGTGGATGCACCGGAGCAAGGTATAGCTCCGGCTCCCGATAGCGTATGGGTGGTAGCCGGCCGGCATTACGAACGCGGCTGGCTACACCGCCTTTTCTGGGGCAGACACAACCGCGACATCTGGACAACGCCTGTTCAACTGCCCGTCTTTGATCTGACTACAGTGAATGGGGGGATGAAAGTGATCAAAAAGTCCGGCGGTTACCAAACCAGCAGCTTTCAACTGCAGGATAGCCTGGGACGCATCTATGCTTTCCGCTCGATCGACAAAGACCCGGTACTGGTACTGGCCAAGTTCTGGCGTCCGACTTTTGTCACCAACATTCTCCGCGACCAGACCTCAGCCGCCAATCCGTACGGAGCGCTGGTGGTGCCGGTGCTGGCCGAAGCCGCCGGGGTATACCATACCAATCCGCGTTATTACTACGTCCCATCAGACGATACTTCTTTCGGCAGCTATGCCGGGGAGGTGCAGGGAAAGGTATACCTGCTGGAGGAAAAATTTAAGGCTCCGAAAGATCATGCAGCCGCTTTTGGTAAAGCAACCGGATTTGCAGACTCGGATGAAGCCCTGCGAAACCGCTACGAAACCAATACCCACCATTTTGATCAGAAAGCTTTTGCCCGGGCCCGCCTGCTGGATGTGCTCGTGGGCGACTGGGATCGCCACAAAGGGCAGTGGGATTGGGCGGTTTTTAGCAAAGGTACCGAAACCTGGTATGAACCGATTCCCAAAGACCGGGACCAGGTTTTCCTGAAGATGAATGACGGAGCCATCCCTTTCCTTGCGACCAGCAAGCTGCTGGCACGTAAACTCTATTCTTTCGGCAACAAGGTTGGGGATGTGAAGGCGCTCATGATCAATGCAAAGTTTATCGATGAGCGGCTGCTAAGCAAACTCAGCAAGAGCGATTGGGTACAGATAGCCCAGGCGTTGCAGCAAAACCTGACAGATGCCGTGCTCGCCAAAGCTGTCAGGCAATTTCCCCAGCCTGTCTTTACCTTGAAAGGAGCAGAAATTGAACAAAGCCTGAAAAACCGCCGGGACCAGTTACCCGAATTAGCTGAACAGATGTATGCGGTCCTGGCAGAAGAAGTTACCATAGCCGGCACAGACCAAAAGGATATCTTTCGGGTCAGGCGGTTGGATGATAATCGTACAGAAGTCACCGTTACCCGTCCTGCCCTGGAACAGGTGCCTGAAAAAGTGCTATACCGTCGGTTGTTCTTTACAGCGGAAACAAAGAAAATCACCTTGCACGGACTTCGGGAAGAGGATGAGTACACGATAGAGGGCCATGTAGATGACGGCATTCTGATCGAGGTATACGGCGGTATGGGTGCTGACAGTATAACGGATAAATCCTCGGTAAAAGGCTTGCGCAAATGCACCCGCATATACGATACTGAGCGCGGAAACGAGATCGACTTCGGCACCGAAGCCAAAGACCATACCACCCGCGACGTGCGGGTACATGCCTACGACCAGGAGGGAAACTGATTTCAGTAACCAGTTAACAATAAACAGTTATCATGATGTTAACTGTTTATTGTTAACTGGTTACTGATAACTGGTTACTGTCTTCGCTACCCGCTCCAGCATCTTGAGGACAAACTCTTCCATAGCGGTCATGTGCGGGTTTTTGGATTTGCTGGCGTCGTGCTTTTTGAGGTAGTTCAGCAGCTTGTCTTCCCTGAAAAGTGTGACCACTTCCGGGTGAATGTAATACTTGCTGCAAACGCTGGGAGTATTGCCCAGGCCCTTCGCCACATGCTTCACGGCTTCCTTGATGCTCTTCTCCTTCTCCATCTCCGGCTCATCGTCCAGCACCCGCTCCAGGCACTCGACCATGCGCACGGTTCCTCCCCAGGTCCGGAAGTCTTTGGCCGTAAAATCATGGGCGGTAATTTCGCGCAGGTACTCGTTCACATCGCCCGACTCCAGCGTCTGTCGTTGCCCGTTCTCATCATAATACTGGAACAGGTCGTAGCCTGGAATATCCTTGCACTTCTTGACCAGGTTAGCCAGCCGGCGGTCCTTCAGATCTATTTCGTGCTCCACTCCTTTCTTTCCTTTAAAAGCAAAAGTGATGGTGCTGCCATTGAAGGTGACGTGCCTGTCCCGCAGGGTCGTCAGGCCATAGGATTGGTTCGATTTGGCATAGTGGCGGTTCCCGATCCGGATCAGCGCGTTGTCCAGGATGGAAAGCACAACGGCGGTTACCTTGCGCTTGTCCAGGTGTTTGGAATTGATGTCTTCCTCGATTTGCTGCCGGAGCACCGGAAGCGTTTTGCCAAACGTGATCATGCGGCCAAACTTGGTCAGGTTGCGGGCCTGCTGCCAATCCGGATGATAAATATATTGCTTGCGGCCTTTGGCATCCCGGCCGGTGGCCTGCAGGTGTCCTTTGGCCGATGGTGAGATCCATACCTCCGTCCAGGCGGGAGGAATGACCAGTTTCCGGATACGCGCCAGTGTCTTCTCATCCGTCACGCGCTCGCCCTTCCGGTCCAGGTAGGTATAGCCGGAGCCGGCTTTTTTGCGGGTGATGCCGGGTTTTTCATCTGTCGTATAGCGCAGGCCGGCCCACTCGGCCGATAACGCGGGGTCTCTGTATAATTCGTGGAGCTCGTTTTTCTTCATTCCCATCGCATGAGGCCTTAAGGACCTCCAGAGGGTAATACTTCAGTTCCTGTCAAAAGTTGTTGCTGCCGCCAGAGCATATCCTCCTGTTGTTACTCCTCCTTAACATTATCTGCGCTATATTTGCCACAGAAAAAAGACAAATCAAATGACAATACATAAGCAGATTTCCTACCTCTACGCCTTCTTCGGCGTTTTTATGCTGGGTTGTGGTGCCGTAGCCGTGGACATAGCCGGCGACCAGGCCCGGACAGCGCTGATAACAGGTATAGCCGGGGGCTTACTGGCCCTGATAGCCGGACATTTCCTGAACCGGCGCAAACGTTGGGGCTTTCTGCTGGGCACAGGCGAAGCCGGCCTCCTGACCCTGCTGCTGGGCTGGCGCGCCGGCACGTATTTTATCCGGCTGCTGGAGATGGTACGGGAGCCGCAGGAAATCAACTCGACCCAGACAGCAGGTATGGCTTTTCTGATAACAACGGCTATGCTGGTTGTGGCGCTCCTCACCCTTGCAGTGTCGGCCATGTTTGCCAAACAGGTATTCGCCGAAACAAAATAGGCATTCGTCTATATTCTCTGTAGCATTAAACCAATTTACTCTATATTGGTCTTACCATTCGTTCATCAAAACCAATCAACATGCTACAGAAAATCAGTTTGAGTATCGTGCTTACGGCCAGTGTGGTTACTGCGGCAGAAGCTCAGACAAAATTAGTGGAGAAGGTTACCAAAAAAGGCTCTGAGCTGGTCATACCTTACGAAAAATACAAGCTCGCCAACGGACTTACGCTCATCGTGCACGAGGATCACTCCGATCCGGTTGTACACGTGGATGTGACTTACCACGTAGGCTCTGCCCGCGAAGAGGTCGGCAAGTCGGGCTTCGCACACTTCTTTGAGCACATGATGTTCCAGGGCTCCGACAACGTAGCCGACGAAGAACACTTCAAGGTAGTGTCGGAAGCAGGCGGAACGCTGAACGGCACCACCAACCGCGACCGTACCAACTATTTCGAGACCTTGCCGAGCAACCAGCTGGAAACAGCCCTGTGGCTGGAAGCGGATCGCATGGGTTTCCTGCTGGACGCTGTGACGCAGCCCAAGTTTGAAGTGCAACGCGAAACCGTAAAGAACGAGCGTGGCCAGCGGGTAGACAACCAACCCTATGGTTTGTCCGGCGAGATCATCGGCAAGACCCTCTACCCTTACGGTCACCCTTATTCCTGGTCCGTGATCGGCTACCTGGAAGACCTGAACCGTGTGAATGTAAACGACCTCAAGAACTTCTTCCTACGCTGGTACGGACCGAACAATGCGGTCGTGACAGTGGGTGGCGACGTGAAGCCGGCTGATGTGGTGAAGCTGGTAGAAAAATACTTTGGTGCTATACCTGCAGGCCCTGGCGTGCAGAACATGAAGCCGATGGTGCCTGCGCTTACCGCAGACCGTTATGTTTCTTACGAAGACAACGTGCGCTTCCCGATGCTGCGCATGACCTACCCGGTGCCACAAGCAGGCCACAAAGATGAGCAGGCCCTGGACGTGCTGGCTGAAGTAATCGGTCAGGGTAAGAACTCGATCTTCTACAAGAACTTTGTGAAAGACCAGAAAGCCCTGAATGCAGCGACGTTCAATTCTTCTTCTGAGCTGGCAGGCGAATTTATTGTATCTGTAACGGCATTCCCGAACCAGGGGCTGTCCAAGACAGAAGAACTGGTACGCACCTCTTTCGAAGAATTTGAGAAGCGCGGCATCACGGAAGACGACCTGGTCCGTTTCAAGGCATCGGCAGAGTCTAACCTGATCAACCGCATGGCGAGTGTGAGCGGCAAGGTATCGCAGCTGGCCGCGTACGAAACATTCCGCAGCAACCCGGATTATATACAGGAAGATCTCAAGCGCATTCAGGCGGTTACCAAAGCAGATGTCATGCGGGTGTACAACCAGTACATCAAAGGCAAGAGCAGCGTCATCCTGAGTGTGGTGCCCAAAGGCAAGTCTGAGCTGATCGCCAAAGCCGATAACTTCACACCGACCAAAGAGGGATATGTAGCGGGCGCGGATGAGTACAGCGGCCTGCAGTATACCAAAGCGGTGGATACATTTGACCGTAGCAAACGCCCTGCTTCCGGAGCGAACCCGGTTGTGACCGTACCGGAATTCTGGACGGGCAAGTTCAAGAACGGCCTGAAGCTGATCGGCTCCAAGTCAGATGAGATCCCGAACGTAACGCTGCAGCTGGTGATAAAAGGTGGTCACCGCCTCTCTATGGCTGATCCGTCCAAGGCAGGTATCAGCACATTAACGGCCTCGATCCTGAACGAAGATACGGAGAAGTATACGGCCGAAGAATTCACCAATGAACTGAATAAACTGGGCAGCTCCATCCGGATCATGAGCGACACGGACGAGACCATCGTGCTGGTGCAGTCGCTGACCAAGAATCTAGATGCTACCCTGGCCCTGCTGGAAGAGCGCCTTTACCGTCCTAAATTTGCCCAGGATGATTTTGACCGCCTCAAAAAACAGCAGCTCGAAGGTATAGCCAACCAGGCCACCCAGCCTACGGCCATTGCCAGCAAGGTATACAACAAGATGCTCTATGGTGAAAACCACTTCATGTCCATCCCGACATCCGGCACTGCGGAGACAGTGGCCAATATCACGCTGGAGGATGTGAAGAGGTTCTACCAGAACAACTACTCCCCTTCCGTTTCGCAACTGGTTGTGGTAGGCGATATCAACGAGAAGGAGATCAAGAGCAAACTGGCCTTCCTGAACAAGTGGGAGAAGAAAAACGTGAAGATCCAGGCGGACGCCAAGACGCCGGCCATCGATAAGACCCGCATCTACTTCGTAGACAAAGCCGATGCTGCCCAGTCTGAGATCCGGATCGGTTACGTGTCCATGCCTTTCGACGCGCTGGGTGACTACTACAAGTCCGGACTGATGAACTATACCCTGGGCGGTGCCTTCAATAGCCGCATCAACCTGAACCTGCGGGAAGACAAAGGCTATACCTATGGCGCCCGTTCCGGCTTCAGCGGTGGACAGTATGGCGGTACCTTCACATCTGCTGCCGGTGTGCGTGCCGATGCTACGGCGGAGTCGGTGACCGAGTTCATGAAAGAACTTACCGACTACCGAAACAACGGCATCCGCGAAGACGAAGTAGCCTTCATGAAGAGCTCCATCGGGCAGTCAGACGCACGCAAGTACGAGACGCCAGGCCAGAAAGCCGGCTTCCTGGGCCGCCTGCTGGAGTACGACCTCAAGAAGGACTATGTGAAGAAGCAGACGGATATTCTCAACAAGATCACCAAGCAGGAGATCGATGCGCTGGCAAAGAAAAACCTGCCGGTAGAGAACATGCACATCGTCGTGGTAGGCGATAAGAAAACCGTGTTGCCGAAACTACAAAAGCTTCAGTATGAGGTGATAGAGCTGGACACAGACGGAAACCCGGTAGGGACCTCTTCCGTAAAATAAGGCATACTACACGTAAGAAAAAGCCCCTGAAGATCAGGGGCTTTTTTGTTTATACCTATTCGGGCAGGTATAGCTATCCGTTCAAGATTCAACAAAGGGAATATTATTCCGTAAGGGCATACTAAAAACATAGATTCTACAGTTTCTAAGCCGATTCTCCTGGTGAAAGCCAGGAGAAAACTCTTATTTTTAACACTTACATTTACCATTTTTATCGAATACCTTTTATGAAGTATTTCAACACCACAGCACGCTTTCTCCTGATTCTGATCAGCGTATGCTGCTTCAGCAGCTGCAAGGACAATGAGGGCGTTATCTTTTCCATTCAGGATGACATCAGCCTGGGACAGCAGGTAGCACATGAGGTAGACTCGACGTACCGCGCCAAAGGGCAGCTACTGGAGCGTACCAACAGCAGCGCCAATGTACAGAAAGCCTATACCCACCTCGACCGGATCGTCAACCGCGTGCTCAATTCGGCCGAAGTAAAGTATAAGAACGAATTTGCCTGGGATGTGAAGATCATCAACGATCCCGAAATGCTCAACGCATTTGCTACGCCCGGCGGCCATATCTATGTGTATACCGGTCTTATGAAGTTTTTGGAGGATGAAGACCACTTTGCAGGGGTGCTGGCGCATGAGATCGCGCATGCGGATAAGCGCCACAGCGTACGCCAGTTGCAGCGCGACTACGGTATTTCGATACTGCTGTCTGTTGCGCTGGGGAACAACCCGGGGGCCCTCAAGCAAATAGCAGCCCAGCTGGCAGGCACGCTCACGGGCCTGCGCTTTAGCCGTGAAGCTGAAACCGAAGCGGATAATACCTCCGTACTATACCTGGGCGGCACACAATATTATGCCTGCGACGGAGCAGCCGGCTTCTTCGTAAAGCTGAACTCCCAGGCGCAGTCCAGCAACCCACCTGAATTCCTGAGCACGCACCCCAACCCGGATAACCGCGTGCAAAACATTCAGCAGCAGGCCCAGCAAAAAGGTTGCTCCACTGCTTCTGCTCCCGATACGGATTTCAATGAGTTGAAGAAAAGCCTTAACCTATAACCAGTAAATGCCTGCCGGATGGCAGGCATTTCTGTTTCTGAACCAGACACGACTATGAAAAAAACAAAGA
>NZ_JSYF01000366.1:0-14106 GCF_054824225.1 Pontibacter sp. HJ8 | reverse complement strand
GAAGGGAGGGGGGCAATAAAGAAATCTTATAAGAACCTTCTCTTGTTTAAGTAGAGAGAATTTGGAAAGCTGCACTAGACGGAGTCTAACTGAATTCAGAGAGGTAACACTTGCAGCATCAACTCAAGTAAGTATAAAGCTTATAGATTGAAGATTATACTTAGTATCTTCTAAACAAAAGAGGCCTGCTAATTTAGCAGGCCTCTTTTGTTTAGAAGATGATTGAAGCTCTATTATGCCTTTTTCCCGGCGACAGCTGTCTTCAGTTCTACTAAGGCCAGGTACTGTTGTGCCAGCTCTTTGAGCTCCCTGGCGGTAACTGATCTGATAGTTGTGATGTAGTTATTATAATGTTCATGCGGTAACCCTTGCAAGATGATGCGCTTATACCTATCGCATTGCTCGAAGATGGTCGAAATATCATTCAGGAATTTGCCCAGCATGTAATTCTTTACGACATGTAGTTCATCTTCCGGGACTTCCTCTGTTTGCAGGATCCTGATCTCTTTCTTAATCTCTTCTATTGTATTTTCTGTTACTTCAAAGTTGACGTCCGTTCCTACATAAAAGAGGCTGTCTTGTTCCTTAGGAGAAATGGCAGAGTATATACCATAGGTAAAGCCTTTCTCTTCCCGGATGTTACGCATCAGTCTGGAGCCAAAATAACCTCCTAGTATTTCATTTAGCACAACCAGCTTATGATAGTCCGGATGGTGGATCATCGGGAATTGCTTCCCGATCCGGATGGAAGATTGCAGGCTTTCGGGCATATCTACAAAAGCATTGGTTTCATTGCCTAAACTATCAGCCGCAAGGTTTCCGCTTTCTTCGGTGTCGCCTGTAAGATTCAGGTTCTGTATCTCCTGCTCCAGTAACAGTTGCATCGGATCATCTATACTTCCGCAGGCAAACACTTCCAGATTGCTGGTGCTGAATCGTGAAGCATAGAAATTAACAAGTGATTCACGGGTTATGCCATCCAGCGCATTTTCATCCAGCCCGAATACATACGGGTGTTGGTTGTTATATACAAGCTTCGTGAAGCTATGCGTGGCCAGGTAGCTGTTTTTTTGCCGTTGTACTTTCAGGTTCTGCTGGTTACGTCTCTTCAGCAGGTTAAATTCCTCTTCCGGAAAGGTAGGGTTTTGTAGTACATCCAGTACCAGAGGCAGGAGTTCAGGTATGTATTTGCTAAGGCAGTAAAGCGTGAATTCGGTGCGGTCATAGCCTTGGTTGTTCTCAAAGGATGCACCGTAATAAGCTACTTTCTCTGCTATCTGACTGGCCGTATGGTTAACTGTCCCTTCAAACAACATTTTGCCTGAAAGGTCAGCCACACCTGCCTCGGATTCATACCACTTGCCCGCTTTAAAAACAAAATCCAGCCTGATTACAGGCTGGGTTTCGCTTTTTATGATATGCAATCTGGCTCCGTTGCTTAAGTGCGTGACCTCAGCTATTTGTAGCGTTACTGCTTCTATTTCGTGTATTTCTGGTGCTTTGTTTCTATCAAGCATTTTTGACTGTAATTTTTAATCTAAGTTAAGCGCTATGCTGAAACGCATGGTTTCTGCCAGCGGGTTGCCTTGCTCACTTGGTATCAGGTAGGCAGCGTCTATGCCGAACTTCTGATAACGCAGACCAAGACCTACTGAAAGGTATTTACGGTTTCCTTTTTCAGGGCTTTCAAAGAAATAACCGGCTCTGGCTGCAAACAGATTGTTATACCAATATTCTATACCTCCCGAAAAGTTGATCTCTTTCATTTCCTCACTGAATCCTCCTTCTGCATCTCCAAAAGAAGTGAAGATACCACTGAGTACGGTTTGTGTACTGTCAGCACCAGGAGAAGGAACCAGCAGCTTGTTGGCGTCCACTACCAGGGTAATGCTGTTGTACGGATCCAGGTTATAGGTGATAGCTGTTCCCAGTTTCAGGTTAGTAGGCAGAAAGTCTTTCTGATCCCCGTTCGTATAGGCGATCTTACCTCCTATGTTGGAAACGTTGGCTCCCAGACCCAGGTTCAGGCTTTGAGAAAGATCCCGGTTATAGTATACACCTACGTCTACAGCTGCTGTATTGCCGGGCTTGGATTCAAACGGTTGGCCACTGCCACCGACTGTCACGTTGCCAGCCAGGTTGGAGCGGATAAAACGGGCTCCTATACCTAAGCTAAAGTATTCACTCAAAGCCTGGCCGTACGCGACAGAAAGCGCATATTCTTTTGGCGAAAACTCTGTAATGTCATGGCCCTGTGCATCGATAAACTGAATATCACCCAGGTCAAAGTATAAGAGAGATGCAGAGATAGCTGAGGTCTCGCTCAGTTTTTTGTAGCCTGAGAGGTAGCTCAGGGACATGTCGTCGACTATCTTACGCAGCCAGGGCGAATAAGAAAAACTTACGCTCATGTCCGTCTTCACGAAGCCCAGCTTAGCAGGGTTCCAGTGCGGAGCATTGGCATCCGGACTTAGTGCAACACCGGCATCACCCAAGGCAGCGGAGCGGGCATCAGGAGCTACAGTCAAAATCGGCACCGCAGTCGTAACAGTTTTAGAATCCTGTCCGATGGTGGTCTGTGCTGTTGCAATGTGCGCTGAGGTGAAGGCAGCCACAAAGAAAGCGGCTTTTACAAGTAAACTTTTCTTATACATATAAAGGGTGTTGATGCAAGAATCAAATATAGAAACATTAGAGGATTTTACTAGTTCAGTATCACAAGTTTCTCAAACATGGTCACTTTGGCTCCATCACTTTGAGAACGTACACTCACTCTATAAACGTATACTCCACGCGCAAGTGTATCGTTAAACTCATCTCTTCCGTCCCAGCTTAATTCGGCTATGTGTGCCTTGCTGCTGAAGCTGGTTGCCTGCAATGTCTTCACTAATTTTCCTGATACGGTAAATATCTGAATCTGGATATCTAAATTCTCACCGGCTCTGTTATGATCAAAATGGAAGGTAGTGCTGGAAGAGAAAGGGTTAGGGTAATTCATCAAGTGTGATAACGCTAAGTTTTCATAATTAGATACAACGAATTCTAAATATTCTTCTGCAGAATTATTGTGTGTATCCCATGCTTTCAGCGTAAGTGAGTGCGGTCCTTCTTCCAGGTCTTTGAACGGGTAGCGTATACTGCCCGACTGGTAGCTGTCCGGATCCGAAGTATAGTAGTCATTCAATACGATGGCATTGTCAGTGCCTTCATCCAGAATAACGGTTAGCTCGTGGCCCGATCCTATACCTGCCGTATTAACCCCGTTTTCGTCAAAAAGTTTTGCCAGCAGTAGCGTGCTTTGACTGGTGTTACCACCAAATACAAAAGACTCATCATCCATAAACAAACGGATAGTCGGAGGCGTGTTGTCAGTAGGTATATTCCGGGCAGTGCCGCCTATGATCACGGAGGTATCTGCTCCCATGGCATCCTGTGTCGTGCTGCTGGCATACAGGCTGATCTTGCCGGCTCCGAACCGGTAGTCGATATCTTTGGGAACCACAAAGCTTACTTCAAACTGACCTGCGGTTACGGTAGCCTGACCGTCGTACACAATGTTCTCGCGCAGGCTGACCGGCACAGGTATGCTGCCCGCTCCGGACTGATCGCCTTTGTCGCCTAAGGTCTGGCGGGTGATTGGCTTTTCATGCACCGTCACGTGCAGGTTGCCGTTGAAGCTGCTCTCAGGCGTGCCGGCAGCAGAGGCGACTATACCTGCCAGCGTGACTTTTCCCAGGGCTCCCAGAGTGTCGGCGGCGGCTTCGCGCTCATTGATGCGGGTGATGGTGGCCTCTAGCCCGGGATAAGCCAGCTGTTGCGAAGGGTCGGCCAGCAGGGTGAAGTTACGGTTGTTCACGCCTCTCGAGCCACTGATGTTATCGGTTATGCTGCTGTTTTTTGTTCGCTGTACCAGATCACCGAACCGGGGCATGCGGCCATCAACAGGCGTGAAGGCGGTGCGAAAGAAGTTTCGGTTGAGTACCCGGTTGTCACTCGAAAAGACCGGACGGGTAGTGGTCAGGAGTCCGACTGTGCCTCCTTGGGCGCTTAAGATGGATAATTCGGCGCCGGAAGAACGGTTAGGGTCGTCGTAGCGGCCAAACTCGCAGGTAGCTGTCAGCAGGAACGTGAGGCGGTCCTTGTTCCGCCAGTTGTTGATCTGTGGTATAGTGAGGATCTGCTCCCAGGCCCAACTGATCTCGTTGCCATGGCCGGTATAGTTGACGATAAGCGAGCCTTGTTCTACTGCTTTGTCGATGGCGGCAACTGCCTCCGGAGACCGCTGCCCGTTCGACACGGCTTCCTGCCGGAACAGGTCCAGGTATACCTTGTTGGGGTTGTACTGCGGATGGTTGTTTTCCAGGAAGCCGGCCAGGTAGTCGGCATCGTTCTGGTGCTCGTTGTAATCGCCGTCGTCCGCCACAAACGTGACCTGGCTGCGCCACTTGCCGAAGTGAGCAGGGCTGTCGTAAGCGATGATCTTATCTACCACCGTAGCGGCCTCCAGGGGAGTTTTCACCGGTAGACGGCCTATGCCGACATCCAGCAGGTGATCGCCGGAGCTGCTTTCGGCCCATTCGCCTTCATTTTCGTCCAGGAATCCATAGTAATCTTCGGAGGAGTAGCTGGTGATCGGGTGCAGCGACTGCCGCGACTGGTAGACCGGCACAAAGTTGGTGTTATTGGGGAGTCGGTTTTTGTAGTCATAGGAGGTGTCGCCGAAGAGCAGCAGGTAGAGCACATCACTGCCGCGCTTGGGGCTGCGCTGGTAGAGCATACGCATGTAATCCCGGATAGCGGTTACGTCCTGTGCGCCGGATGAGAACTCGTTGTATACCTGCGTGGTGGTAACGACAGCCACTGCCAGGTTGCTGTGCTGGCGTCGGTGGGCTGCCAGACGGTTGGCTTCCTGCAGAAAGCGCGGGTGCGTCAGGATGACCAGGTCCAGGCTGCCGTCCAGGTTGTGGCTGTGCAAATCCTGATTGGTAACTCTACCAAATGCCGTTGGTTTCAGTCCGGCATTGTTCTGAAAAACTACAAACTCCCGCAGCACATCCGAAGGTGCCGTAAAGCTAAGCTCCGTTCCGGGAGTCGTTTGCTGGGCCAAGGGGCGGAGCGGGTCGGTTACATCCCATACCTGCGCGGTAGCCGGTGCTCCCGCCACCCGGAAGGTGCTGACCGGGGTCGCCAGGCTGGCAATGGAGCGGAAGCTGGTCTGGTCGCTGTACAGTTTCAGTTGCCGCTCGTAGTTCAGTTCCAGGTAGTTCAGGTATCCCAGGGCGGTAGAGCTGCCTCCTGTGCTGTAGGCAAGCGAGGCTTTAAGCTCGGTAGGCTGCCCGAGCGTCTGCTGGCCGATGGTATAGGTGCTGCTGCTGTTCACTCCCTCCGGATGATAAGGGAAATTGCCCCTGCCACTGATCGCCTGGGTTCCCAGTACCTGGTTGTTGAGCTTAATGGTAAAGGAATTGTCGGCAGGGGAGTTGCCCATCAGAAAAGTGGTCAGCTTGACTACAGAGCCCGCTACCAGATCGGACACGGCAAAGCTGATATCGCGCGAGGTGTTAAAGGTACTGAAGTCTTCGCCATACCATTCCCGGCCGGAGTATACCATGTTTTTGAGGTCACGCTCATGGTATAGCCGCTCGTTGTAGCTGCTGATGGTCTGGCCTGCGCCTGTTGCCTGCTCACGGGAAGCAATGCGGGCACCCTTTGCCGCCCCTACCCGGATGAAGTAGTAAGCTGTGTCGGAGTAGATGTTCTGGGTATGGCGGAAGAACTGGCTGCCGGCGTCGTACTCCCAGGTATGGGGACCGCGTGCATAGAACAGGGCGTAATCGGTGTCATCAAAGCGGCCATCTGCCTCCCCTGCTACCCAAATCGCGTTCTCCGTCAGGTCATCGGGACGCGGTGTCTTGTTTACCTGGGGCAGCATAGCGCCGCCATTGCCGTACAGTTGCAGCGTTCTGGGATCCATACCTTGCGTACTGATGCCCAGTGTCTGCAACAAGGATCTGTCAATCCGGTATATACCCGGGCCGGCCACGCCAATTTTATACCAGTTGCCGGTGCTCAGTACGGAAGTAGCCGCGATGTTTTCTTTGCTATCGGAGGTGCTTTGTGTAGCAGTATTTTGGGAGGTATAGGTATAGCCAAAGCTGACCAGTTTTTCGAGTTGCCCGGTCTGTGGGTTTTGCCTGACCGGCAGGAGCGTGACGATACCTTGCGGCAGCTTATTCCGGGTAGCGTTGTTGATGGTGATGAGCGGCTCGGGCCCGATGTCCTGGCGGCGGAACAGTTTCTGATCTTCGGGGGCAAAGGCTTCGTAGCGGGCCTCCCGGAGCTGAAAGCTGCTGATGTGGGTGCCGGGGAGCTCCAGCCGGTAGTAGGGCAGACGCTCTGCAAAATCGAGGGAGGCACCTGCAAAGACAGGCACTTTTCCGGCCATACCTGCGGCAGGCAGCACCTCGGCATGGCCCTGCCACTGCAGCGCAACAAGAGGAGGTACATCCTGTGCCTTTGCTCCTGTTGCAAGCAAGCCAAAGGTGATCAGCATGCAGGTATAGAGGAGTCGAAAAGGCCGCATATACAGGCTAGGTAAGAAATAGAGGATAATGCCTTCCGGGCGGAAGCTGTATAAATTTACACAACATTATCCTCTATACTATATGATTTTGGATAAAATCTTCTGGAACAGCCGGATGAACTAGCGCTGGTGCAACTCGTAGGTATAGGACTCCATGATCAGGTTAGCCAGCAACTTGCTGCATGCTTTCTCTATTTTCTCTTTGGCGATCTCTTCGTTCTCTGCCTCCAGTTGCAGGGTAATGTGTTTTCCGATGCGCACATCATCTACCTGGTCAAGGCCCAGGTGCTCTAAGCCCAGCAGCACTGCTTTTCCTTGCGGGTCTAATAACTCCGGACGTGGCATTACATTGATTTCGGCAGTAAATTTCATGAGGTTGAGGTTTTTTTAACGATAGATAATAAAATGTATAACACGATAATGAGTGGTATAGCTGCGAATTTAACAAGAGCCAGTAAGATTACCGAAATACCGAGGAAAATAAACCGGGTAGCATTGTCTTTCCAGGTCAGGTTCTTGAACTTAAGCGCAAACAAAGGCAGTTCGGCCACCAGCAGGTACGAGAAAACAACGGTCACGATCAGCAGGAAGTATGGATTGAGCAGAAAGTCGTCATACAGATAGCCGGAGGTGGCCAGGATTAGCGGCAGCGAAGCAATGAACATAGAGCAGGCCGGTGTGGGCACGCCTATAAACGACTCTGCCTGTCGCGTGTCGATGTTGAATTTGGCCAGGCGCAGCGCCGAGAAGATGGTGATCAGGAAACCAAAGAAGGGCAGCACATCAGCAGGTATACCGGGTATAGTAGCCTCCGCCTGCGAAAGAAGGCCAAACATGATAGCGCCCGGCACGACACCAAACGACACCATATCGGCAAGGGAATCCAGTTGTTTGCCGATCTCAGAGTAAGCCCGGAGCACGCGGGCCAGCATGCCATCCAGAAAGTCGAAGATAGCTGCTATACCTACCAGGTAGGCTGCATATTCCAACCGTTCATTGAAAGCGAAGTAAAGCGCCAGGCAGCCGCATAGCAGGTTCAGGCAGGTGATCGCGTTGGGAATGTATGTCTTCATCCGGTATACTTAGCGCAGAAAAGGATTATACTTCTTTTCATACCCGATGGTCGTTTCAGGTCCGTGGCCGGGGTACACCACCGTCTCATCGGGGAGTGTGAAAAGTTTGGTTCTGATGCTGTCGATCAGGGTGTCGAAATCGCCGCCGGGCAGGTCGGTGCGGCCGATGCTGCCTTTGAAGAGCACATCGCCTCCGATGCATACCTTGCCGGACTCGTCGTAGAACACCACATGACCCGGCGCATGTCCTGGCGCAAAAAGTATCTTTAATTCCGTATTGCCAAATTGGATCGTGTCTCCCTCTTTCAGGAAACTGGTGGAAGGCGCTACATCGGCGTACATCGGGAAACCATAGGAAGGCGCATATACCGGCACGGAGCGCAACGTCTGGAGGTCTTCTTCGTGAATCTCCAGTTCTACGCCATAGGTATCGGCCACAAACTTATTGCCCAGCACATGGTCTATGTGGCAGTGGGTATTGAGCAGGCGTACCACTTTCAGGTCGTTCTCCCGGATGTACTGCTGCAGCTCTTTTTGTTCGGTTTTCTCATAGCAGCCCGGGTCTACTACAACGCACTCTTTTGTCTCGTCGTGCAGCAGGTAGGTGTTTTCCTGGAATGGATTAAACGTAAGGCAGGTAACTTTCATAAGATCGTATGTTGGCAAGGCCTCTGAGGCGACAATTTCGGCTTCTAAGTTACGAACTTAAGGCGTAAGTCGTAAATTGCCCGAATGAATTATGACTATATAGTTGTGGGACACGGGCTGGCCGGTGCCATACTAGCCTATACTTTACGCAAACAGGGCCACCTGGTATTGGTGATCGATGAACCGAAAGAGAACTCGGCCTCCCGGGTAGCGGCGGGGCTGGTAAACCCGGTGGCAGGCAAGCGCTTTGCCAAATCCTGGCTGGTCGATTCCCTGCTGCCTTTTGCCGATACCTTCTATGATGAGCTGGAAGCCCGTTTTCAGCAGCCGCTTTTTTTCCACAAGCCCATCTACAAGATATTCTCTACGATTGAGGAGCAAAATAACTGGATGGCCAAAAGTGCCGGCGATAGCTGGAGCGAATACATTGGCGCTACCTATACCCAAAGCACCGGCACACCATCTGTACAAGACCCCTACGGCGGCATCCTGATCCAGCAGGGCGGCTACCTGCTGGTGTCCGATATGCTGGACCTGCTTACCCACGAACTCTTGGAGGCCGGCCTGCTGCTGCCCGAGCGGTTCGACATAACGCAATTACAGCTCACAGAACAAGGGGTATCCTACAAAGCTGCTACGGCCAATCACCTCATCTTTTGCGAGGGCTGGCAGGCCGTGCACAACCCCTACTTTAAGTGGCTGCCGCTGCAGCCGACCAAAGGTGAGGTGCTGGAGGTGCAGACGACCGGGAAATTTGAGCCCGAATGTATCTATAATAAAGCCGTTTACGTTGTTCCGGTAGGTGAAGACCGCTTCAAGATTGGCGCTACCTACAACTGGCGGCAACCGGATGAGGAACCGACCCCCGAAGGGAAGGCAGAACTGACGGAGCGGTTTGAGCAAATCACAACACAGCCTTACCACGTAAAAAACCATTGGGCAGGTATACGGCCTGCCGTGCGCGACCGTCGGCCGCTGATCGGCAGGCACCCGGAACATGCACAGCTGAGTGTTTTCAACGGGATGGGATCCAAAGGCGTGCTGATGGCGCCTTACCTGGCCGATCTTTTTGCAAAAGCCCTGGCAGAAGAGGCAGAAATGCTGCCTGACGTACAGATTTCGAGATATTATTCGTTATATTACGACTACATAAAACACCATAACCCAGAACTCTAAGCGCATGCGTTTTACTATAAGGTTATTGTTGCTGTTTCTGCTCTGCGCGTCGGCAGGCCAGGCGTCTTATGCCCAGCCCAACCAGGAGACCTTTGGCCGGAGCCGGATACAGTATAAGAACTTCGATTGGAAGCTGTACAGCACCCAGAACTTCAACATTTACTTTTATGCAGGCGGCGACCAGGCTGCCCGGAATGCTGCCGAATATGCCGAGCGCGAACTCAAGCGCATTACCAGTTTTATCGGCTACTACCCTTACTCCAAGATCACGCTCATCGTCTACAACTCTGTAACGGACCTCAAGCAGAGTAACATTGGGTTGCAGCGCGACCAGTTTCAGACAGGGGGCGAAACGCTTTTCCTCAAAAACAAGATGGAGCTGGCTTTCGACGGTACCCAGACCAGCTTCAAGCGTGACCTGAGCTACCAGCTCACCGAGCTGCTTCTCAACGATATGATGTATGGCGGCAGCCTGAAAGAAGCCCTGCAGAGCAGCTACCTGCTGCGCCTGCCCGAGTGGTTTGTCAGCGGAGTGGCAGCGTATACGGCAGAGGGCTGGAGCATGCGCATGGATGACTATGTCCGGGATATGCTGATGGTGAATGCACAGCCCCGCATGGAAGATCTCTTTGCCCGGGACCAGCAACTGACCGGCCAGGCCATCTGGAATTATATTGCCGAGCGCTACGGCTATACCTCCATCCAGAACATCCTGAACCTGACCCGCATCACGCGCGACATCGAGATCGGCATCACCAGCAGCCTCAACATTCCTTACAAGCGCTTTCTGCAGGATGCCCACAACTATTACATGCAGATCAATACGCGCGCCGAAAACCCGCTGGTCAGCCTGCCGGCCGAAAGAAAACTTTTCCAGAAAAATAAAAAGGACATCCGTTATACCGAGCCTGTGCTGAATCCGGCCGGTACGTTACTGGCTTACGCTGAGAATGAACACGGCAGCTACCAGATCATCGTGAAAGACGTGCGCAGCAACCGCAGCCGCGTGGTATGGAAGAGTGGCTACAAAACAGTAGACCAGCGCGTAGATTACAACCTGCCTGTGCTGGCCTGGCGCACCAACACCCAACTGGGATTTGTAGAGGCACGCCGCGGGCAGATGACCCTGCGCCAGATCAACGCCAGCAGGCGGCGCTCGCGCATTCCGGCCTTCGATGACCTCAGGACCGCAGCCGTTACGCTAAAGCAGTTCTCGCAGGTAAGCGACCTGAGTTACTCCGAAGACGGCCATTCGATCGTGATGAGTGCCGTGAAGGAAGGACAGTCAGACCTATACCTGCTTACCAGCAGCGGACGCCTGCAACAGCAACTCACCAACGATATTTACGACGATATCCAGCCTGTTTTCCTGAAAGGAAGCGGGCAAATTGCCTTTAGCTCCAACAGGTATGTGGATACCACCGGCCTGACCGCTGAGGCTACCTTTTCGGGTGTGGTCAACAACTACGACATCTTCCTGCTGCCAGTCGACGGCATCAGCGCAGGAGCCCGCCAGATCACGTTCTCGATTGCAAGTGAAATACGGCCACGCGCCACTGACGATGGCAACCTGGTATACCTGAGCGAAGAGACCGGCGTCCGCAGCCTGTATCGCTACGATCTGGCGTCGGGTAGCAGCAGGCCGATCTCTAATTTTATGCAGGACATTAACAGCTATGACTACAAAGGCAGCACCAACACGCTGGCCCTGACAGCGAGCGACAATGCCCGTAGTTTTGTATACCTGTTCCCGGACTATTCGCCTTCCGTTCCCGATTCCTTGCCTAAAACTTCCCGGCAGGTGATTCTCGAGACACGCGCCCGCAACCCCATCGGCACAGCCGGTGCCAGCCGCAAACTGCTCGGAGGCGCTACCCGCAAGAAGACACAGCGGCAAGGCGAGGTGAATATCGAGAACTACGAGTTTGAAAGTGATCAGAAAGAGCAGGAGGCAGCAGAAGCTACAAAAGCAAAGGCGCAGCGCAACCGCTCCACGACCCTCGAAAGCGGTATACCCCTGGCTGGCCCCGTGGATTATGACCTGCGTTTCAGTGTGCAGGAGGTGATCACCTCGGTATACGCTGATCCGCAGCTGGGCTTTGGTCTGGTAGGCGGCGTGAACATGAGCGATCTCTTCGAAAACCACCACGTACAGGGCAGCGCCTTCCTGCGCACCGACCTGGAGACGAGCCGCATGTTTGCCGAGTACATGAACCTAAAGAACCGCTTCGACATCGGCATGCAGTACCGCCGCGATGTGATCGTGGGAGAAGTACGCGAGGTGCCAGGCTCGGTGGTGCGCTTCGGGAAACATGAGTTTTCGCCTACGCTTGTCTATCCGCTCAGCTACAGCACCAGTATCCGCATGCAGCCTAAGTTTGTCAACACCCGCTTTACGTATGTCAACAGCTTTATTACGCCCGACAGTGTGACCAACTTCGGAGGCGGCAACGTAGAGATCGTGTTTGATAACTCGGTGGTGCGGGGCGTGAACATGCTGGAAGGCTCCCGTATGAAAGCAGGTATACTGGCCCTGAAAAGCTTTGGCAGCTCTGCCGGTAACTTCAATAAGTTTTATGTGGACCTGCGCCACTACCAGAAGATTCACCGCCAGATCATACTGGCTGGCCGCATCGGTTACGGTGCCTTTTTTGGCAAAGCTCCCAAGAATTTCCTGATCGGCGGCATGGATAACTGGCTCTTCGCTTCCGAAGATGACGAGGCAGATCCAAATGCTGTGACCGTGCGCTCTCCGGCCGATCTGTTCTACCTGGAATATGCCACTCCGCTGCGGGGCTTTAACTTTAACACCCGCCGTGGCTTCAAATACCTGCTGGGCAATCTCGAACTACGCGTTCCTATCGTGCAGTACCTGTACAATGCGCCCGTTCCCTCAGGCTTCTTCCGCAATCTGCAGCTCATTGCCTTTGCTGATGCAGGCTCGGCTTACAACGGTTCCAATCCGTTTACGGGCAATAACTCCATCAACACGCGGGTGATCGGTGGCAGAATAGACCAGACCTCTACCAACCCGTTTGAGATCACGGTGATCAACTACCGCAACCCATTCCTGTTAGGCTATGGCTTCGGAGCCCGCACCACCCTGTTTGGGGTGTATGGCAAACTGGACGTAGCCTGGAGCGAAGAAGACAACGCACGCAAAGGGCCTAAGTTTTATGTCACTTTAGGCTACGACTTCTAAGCGCATACATGAACCGAAAAGCAAAACGCTTCGGCCTCGGAACCGTGCTGGTGCTGGGGCTCCTGGCGGCATGGCTGCAGATGGCTGATAAGAACTATGTGTATAAAGCGCTCGTCTACAACTTTGCGGATATAGATGATAACCTCATCTTTCACCAGCGTACAATAGAAGCTCCTGACACACCCATCCCATGGCCTAAATCCAGCCAGTATAACAAGGTACAGCTGCCGCCTGAGTTGCAGCAACTGCACCAGGAACTACAGTCCGTGGCTTTCCTGATCGTCAAAAATGATTCTATCCTACATGAACAATACTGGGATGGTTATTCGGAAGAGTCGCTGAGTAATTCTTTTTCGGTGGCTAAGAGTATCGTGAGCGTGCTGGTGGGTGTGGCGCTGAAGGAAGGCAAGATCAAAAGCCTGGACCAACCGGTGGGTGATTTCCTGCCTGAGTTTCGGGAAGGAGCCAAGTCCAAGATCACAGTGCGCCACCTGCTCTGGATGAGCTCCGGCCTGAACTGGGACGAGTCCTACAGTAACCCGCTCTCCATGACAACGGAAGCCTACTATGGTGCTGACCTGCGAAAAGTGATCAACCGGCTGGAGGCGGTAGAGGAGCCCGGTCAGAAGTTTGAGTACAAGAGCGGCGACACGCAGGTGCTGGCCTTCGTGCTGGAGGCAGCTACCGGAAAAAATCTGGCAGAGTATGCCGAAGAGAAACTATGGCAGCCTTTGGGGGCGGCCCACAAAGCGGAGTGGAGTATAGACCATCCTGCCGGGAATGAGAAAGCCTACTGCTGCTTCTTTTCCAATGCCCGGGACTTTGCCCGCATCGGCCAGCTATACCTGAACCAGGGGATTTGGCACGGCGATACAATCGTGACGCCAGACTATGTGCAGGCCTCGCTTACGCCCAGCAGCTTACCAACAGCAAGCTCCGGCGAAACAACGGACTTCTACGGCTACCAGTGGTGGCTGCTCCCCGATTATAAAGGGCAGTTTATCTTTTATGCCCGCGGTATTTTGGGGCAGTACATCATCGCTATACCTGAAAAAGGACTCGTGATCGTGCGGTTGGGGAAGAAAAGGGGGGAGAAGTTAGGCAATCACCCAAGTGAGGTAATGGCGATGATCGATGCTGTGAATAAAATAGTGCCTTAGCTATAAGCGTATTTTGTAGGGACAGGTCGCGACCTGTCCGGATCGTGCAAAAGGTATAGGTATATAAAGTAGCAGTCTCCGGCTGATGCAAGCTTGCGGCTCTCACTTTCTTGCATAGTCTGCTTCATCAAGTCCATATATCCGCAACTTTGAGCGCAGCGGTAACTTGTGGTTGCCCATGAGACCAGTTTGTAACTGGCGAGCAAGGTGCTTAGGTATAGCAACCTGACATTGTTGCATAGCTTCGCCTGGCCGGCGGGGCCT
>NZ_JSYF01000365.1:0-3958 GCF_054824225.1 Pontibacter sp. HJ8 | reverse complement strand
AATCAAATTGTTATTTTGTAACGGGATGTGACGATGCATTGCTTAGAATTACGGAAGGCGTATTGAAGTTGCATTACACACTGGTAGAAAATGAAAATAAAGTTACCATTACCTCCCATTCCAATACTTCCAATATAAGAGTTGTGGATGAAGCAACCGGAACCAGTTATGTAGGTAGCTGGGAAATTAACTATAAAGAACACTATGTCTTATCCAATTATTATCCTTACCAATTCAAGCAGATACTTAGCCTGGTATTAACAACACCTGGACAAGACAATAACATCATGCTGAAAGCTGACTTCCATTTTAAGTACGATGCTGATGGAAACCTAACAACCTATATCGATAATTACAGGATAGACTGTCAGAAATAAAACATAGAGAGAAGGTAAGCGCCCCACATGCGCGAGTTTACAACACTTACCTTTCCTTGCACCTGTTGTACCTCCCAATACATACAACCAGCTCGCACCAGACTCTCACAATCCTAAAAACAAAACAGCCGCTGCTGAAAGGCAACGGCTGTTTTGTTCAGATCATTTTGTCTTCATCATCAGGTATTAATAACCACCTGACTCATTTGTACCGCGATCGGTATTGTGTGAGCTGCTTCCTCTGTTACTGCCACTGCTGCGGCCGCCGTAGCTGCTGCCACCGCCCATTGAGCCGGAGCCGCCGTAGTTGCCCGATGAGCTGCCGTAGGAGCTGTTTCCAAATGATCCGCCGCGATTACCGCCTGCATACCCGGTGCCGCCACCATAATTACTGCCTCCGTAGGAGCTGCCCATACCGGAGCCTTCCCTGTCAGAGAAGTTGCGCAGGCCATGCGTGGTATCCGGCACGCCGTGATGGGAGCTTGGGAATGATTCGCCCATACCTCCACCGGAACGGGAACCGCTGTAGCTGCCCCGTGACCCGGAGTAATAGGACTGCTCGCCCCTGCCCGATCTGTTCTGGTCACTGTTCAGGGTATTGTAACGGTCCGAGGTTCCCTCGTAGTTGGAGATGCCATACCCTTGGGCCACGTTGCCCTGCTCTATGTTGCTGCGCCGCCCCTGGAATCTGTCCCGGTCGCTTCGGTCCACATTCGGATAACTTCTGTAATCATCCTGGTAGTTGCTATACCTGTCGCGTTCGCGGTCGAGGTTGCCGGAATAGGTCCTGTTCTGGTTCCGCTCGTACCCCTGGTCCCAGGATTGTCCCCGGTAGCTGCCGCGGTCCCGCATGTTCTCCTCGTAGTCGCCACCTGAACTGCCCTCGTGGTAGCTGCGGGTCGGCTGGTACCGGTCCTCTTCGTCGTGGCCCCTGCCGCGTCGGTATTGCTGTTCGAACTGGTTGGTTAAGTTACTGGCGGCGTGGTAATGTTCATCGTTTCGATAGCCTTCGTATCTGCCGTAATCGTCGCGCTCTCTGTCTTGTCTGTTCATAGCTTTATGGGTTTATATAAAAAATACACTTTCTATATAAACGGCTGTAAAGCGTCAGGGGTTAATTTATGACCTCCGGGCTATACCTGCCCAGGTTGGTAAAGGGCTGATCCATTGGGTGTAAGAGCAGAATTTAAACCCATCGCTATACCTGCTGCAGAAGCAGGTATAGCGATGTTGGGTGCGTCCCGGAGCAGTAGCTATACCTCGGCCATACCTTCGTAGGACCTGAAAACCTACTGCAAGAAAGGTGTCTATTCTTTAACAGCTTCTCCCACGAAGGACTGCACCACCAGCGTATCGCCCGGCTGCAGCAGCTTTGGTACGCACTGCATCTTTCACTTCCCCGTTGCTGGTCAACATGCGGACTGACGTTGAATAGTTCAGATTTCTTCCTAAGGTCGAAATGACAATGGAAAGCTTAAGTTGACGACATTGGGGCAGAATCCCCACGATAGCAGACACGGGCGGGGGCGCTCGCGCCATGCTGAGGAAGAAGTGACAGTTTTTTTAGCAGGGTAACAACGCGCTATCTGCCCAGGTCACATTTAAAGAAGTCTTCATCGTAGCCGGGCGCCGGTCTGTCATTCACCCGGACGATCCGGTCGAGTCGCACCTCCTCCCCTGTTGTGAGCACCAGGTACTCTTCTGTTCCTTTTGTCACCAGCTCCTTCAGGGTGGCATGCAGGGTGATGAATTCGCGAATGTCGGAATAGTACTGCAGCCTGGCAGCGGCCCGTTTGGCTACCTGCGCTTCCAGCTCCTCCCGAAAATCCGGGTCTATCGGTTCATATATTGTGCTCATGGGTTCGGATGGATTGACAAATGTACGCTATCGGATGTAGTATACGCATTTTGCCACCCTAACTTACCCATACCGGCAAAGCTTTTGAAAGTAACTTCGCTTGGGGCTTATGCCGGGCTGGCTATACCTGCACAACAATCTCAGAAAAAGATCTCGAGTTAACCGTATAAAGGAGCTGGAAGTATACGAAACGGCTGCCCCTGCGTGCGGCCCTTGTGGTTCACTTTAACAGATAGGGACTATGAACTTCAAAAACTCCTATAAAATAGCTGCCGCCGTCATCCTGCTGCTCATCGCCATCCGGATTGCGCTGCCTTACCTGGTGGAAGATTATGTAAACAAAACACTCAACGAACTGCCCGGCCATTCGGGCCATGTAGATGACATTGACCTGTCGCTGTACAGGGGCGCTTACCGGATCGAGGGGCTGGTACTGGAAGAGGATGGCGGCAATCCCAAACATCCGTTCCTGCAGATACCCGAAGCAAACCTGTCTGTCGAGTGGCGGGCGTTGTTCAAAGGCAAACTCGCCGGGGAGATCATCCTGGACAACCCCCAGCTGAACATCGTAGAGCGAAAGGAGGATCCCAAGCCTGCCGAAACCCCTGCCACCGAGCACTGGTCCCGGACAGTGAAGGACCTGGTTCCCGTCAAAGTAAACCGCTTTGTTGTGAACAACGGCAAGTTGAACTACCTCGACTTTACCCGAAAACCCTCGATTGACCTGCACATCCACCACATGCAGCTGACGGCCCTGAACCTAGCCAACGTGGAAGAGGCCGGGAACGAACTCCCCTCCTCAGTACGCGTGACCGGAACATCGGTAGGCGGCGGCGCCTTGAAAGGAAGCATGAAAGTGAACCTGCTTAAGGAGATCCCCGACTTTGACATGGACGCCCAACTCACGCATGTAGACCTGACCAGCATCAACGACTTCATCAAGGCCTACGGAAAATTTGATGTAGAGCGGGGGAACATGGCACTGTACAGTGAATTAAAGCTGAAAGACGGGCAGCTAGACGGATATGTAAAGCCTTTTTTTGAGAACGTAAAAGTGCTGAACTGGGAAAAGGACAGGAAAGAAGATGGCATTTTCAGGGCAGCCTGGGAAGCCATTGCAGGGCTGTTTGCGGAGGCGGCAGAAAACCAGCCCCGGGACCAGATCGCCACCAAGGTTCCGATCCAGGGCAACATCAAGCACCCGGACACCGATGCCACCACCACATTTCTCAACATCCTGCGCCATGCCTTTATCAAAGCCTTCAACAAAGGCATCGAAGCAGAGGCCATCGCCGGAGGAGAAGAAAAGAAATAAGCAGGTATAACCGTCACGTCTCCGTCTGCCGGCTATTACCCGATGGATAAGAGCCAGGCAGCGGCGTCGATTTCTTCGTCAAAGGTTCTGATCTCGAACTCTCCGTCTATCTTTTGCATCAGGTTTTCGATGGTGAGCGTCGCGAAGATACTGGAAGGAATGACCTGCGCCAGGTATTTGAGTCCGGCCGCTCGCATCTGGGGTGCCCACACGTTTTCGGCCCATTCCAGGGCCATGTCCCAGGAGCCTACCACCTGCTTGTTGCTGTTCAGCAGCTTGGAAGTGGGCTTCTCGTGCATCATTTCCAGCAATTTATATCCACCCTCCTGCACTGTTTCAACGGATTGCACGCCAAACCATTGCGCGAAAATATAACTATTGCCTCCCCTTCTGCGGGCGGTAAAGAAC
>NZ_JSYF01000037.1:0-20693 GCF_054824225.1 Pontibacter sp. HJ8 | reverse complement strand
GGATAATCGATGTAAAAGTAAAAGATTAGGTAAAGAAGCAGACCCAGGGAATGCGGTCGGGCCTGCCTCTTTACACGGTATTAGAGGTAGGAAGTAAAATTATTGCTGTTCTGCCAGAATTCCCGGCAGGTCTGGCGCTGCCCTTCCAGGAACTCCTGGTCTTTTTTGAGGCTTTTCCAGTCCCCGTAGCCCAGGCGTTCGCAAAGCTTAAAAAAGCTGTCGCCCTGGTTCTGACGTCCTTTGACCCGTACCAGAGCGCTCAACAGCGGTCTGCCGGCAGCATGCTCAGACTCTGATATTTCATCAATGACTTCGTTGAGCTGTGACTTTTCGTAAGAGTTCTCCAGGTTAAGCCCCAATTCAGCTTCCAGGACCAGATTTTGAAACGACATCAGGTGAGCTCGTCCTCGGGCTACTTGAATCAGTTTTTTTCGTACGCGTATGTTCATTGTTCTATCAAAAAGTGAATCGCAGCAAGTAAGGAATACCAACTGGCAAATATAGCAGGAAACCTGCTGCACATTTTTCAAAAAATCTATATAGTTATGTTATACTCCAAAAGCAGCTTTAGGTTGCCTTAGAATGCAATTAGCAGCCAACCAGGTATACCTGCTTCATCCCTTGTTACAGGACACCCTTGATTCACAATCAGTTACTCGGGAACATTATTTTTGAAGATGGCGTGGCTGTTTTTCGGAAAGATATTTCCAGTAGCGCTTCGGGATGTGGCGCAGGTGAAGTTTGGAATTTTTGCGCTCCGGTACGTTCACATGATCGAAGTATACCTGCCAGAGTTGCTGATATTTCGCCTCCTCGGCGTCATAGCGGTCCTCCGTCAGGACGCCATACCGGGTGGGTGCCATCGCCTGCGCTTCCAGGTTGATGAATGAGGTGGAAACCAGGTCATAGTAGGCCCCATACCTACGCCTGGTATCATAAATGGCCCAACGCTGGTCGGCATAGCGCTTCTGGAAATGACGAATGATCAGCGGCAACACGTTAAAGTCTGGCGAAATGACGGCATAGAACAAGCCATCTGCCGTTTTCTGAAAACGGACAAAGGCTTCCATGCGATGTTTTTCACGGTGTACCTGTTTGTGCACCTGCTGCACCTGGAGCACGCAGGGAGTCGTATAATTGCCTTCTATACTTCCGTTGAAATCAAACGCGAGGCGTGCATAGTCAAACACCAGTTGTTCAAACCCGGTCTGCTCCCACAGGTAGGTATAGTAGAGCGATTCCAGGGCAGTGGCGGTCAGTTTGCGCTGCAGTCCCTGCCACACACGGCCGGCTTTATTCTCGTCGGTCACCACCCGGACGGTATCACCAAACATGGAAGGCTGCGCCAGTTGCTCCTGCTCGATGGAAGTAGGCCAGGCTTTCCGCTCATAGGCCTCAAACACGACCGTCAGCAGTCCCTCAAAGGAGCCGTCGTAGGTATAGAGGTGCATCGGCAGCTTCTTGTTTTACTGTTTGGCGTTGTAGTTCACGCGACCTTTTTCACGCTTGCCATCCGTCTGCATTCTGGATGAAAGGCTCTTCAGATGCGGCACCAGCATATTGAGTTTGCAGCAGCAGGAAACACGGGCAACTTTGGTTGAATTTCTCATCGTTTTTTGAATTGGTTGAAAGGATGTATGATTCGGTTGATTACATAATTCGTCTGAAATATTTTTCGCCTGAGCCATGGTACTAAAATTATTGGTTAACCCACCTGCCGGAACAGGTCCAGTTGCTGCGTGAGCAAGGCGCTCCGGACAGAGCCGTCACCAAACAAGATCTTGCGGCGCAGTTGCGCTGAGTCAAACTCCTGCCGCTGCAGGCTTTTGGTCTGGCAGGTGATAAAGTACTTCGCCCGCTTCAGCACCACGCCCATCTTCCGCAGGTGCTCAAAGCTGAGCGGCGCAAAACGCCTGGCCGACACAATCTTTTTAGCGGACTTTACGCCTATACCCGGCACACGCAGGATCAACTCGTAGTCTGCCGTGTTCATCTCTACCGGAAAGAAGTGGCGGTTGCGCAATGCCCACGACAGCTTCGGGTCTATTTCCAGGTCCAGGTTCGGGTGCTGCTCATCCACTATTTCCTTCACATCGAATCCATAAAAGCGCATGAGCCAGTCGGCCTGGTAGATGCGGTTCTCCCGGATAATGGGCGGCTCGGTGAGGATAGGCAAGCGGTTGTCGGTGCTCACGGGCACATACCCGGAGTAGTACACCCGCTTCAGGCTGTAGTTCTTGTAGAGCTGGTCTGATAACTGCAGGATCTGCCGGTCATCCTCAGCAGAAGCTCCAACGATCAGCTGCGTGCTCTGCCCGGCCGGCGCAAAGGCAGGTGCGGACTTAAACAGCTTGCTGTCCTCTTTAGCCTGCACCAGTTGCTGCCGGATAGAACCCATCGGCACCAGTATCTCGGAGTAGCTCTTTTCGGGCGCCAGTTGCTGCAGACTTTGCTCCGACGGCAGCTCGATGTTCACACTGAGCCTGTCGGCGTAGCGGCCGGCTTCTTGAATCAGCTCATCGCTTGCCCCGGGTATTGTTTTCAGGTGTATGTAGCCGTTGAACGCATGTTCCTGCCGCAGCTTTTTGGCCACCCGCACGAGGCGCTCCATAGTATAATCGGCGTTCTTGAAAATACCCGAGCTCAGGAAAAGCCCCTCGATGTAATTGCGCCGGTAAAAATTGATGGTCAGGTCCACTACTTCCTGCACCGTAAAGGCCGCCCGTTTGATGTCGTTGCTTTTGCGGGTAACACAGTAAGCACAGTCATAAATGCAGAAGTTGGTGAGCAGAATCTTGAGCAGGGAGACACAGCGGCCGTCCTCGGTATAGCTATGGCAAATGCCCATACCTTCCGAGTTACCCAGCCCCTTGTTGTCGTTCTTGCGTTTGCCACCACTTGACGAGCAGGAAACGTCATACTTCGCAGCATCTGCTAATATTTTTAGTTTATCGTTTATCCTGCTGTCCATTTGGCATTTATAGTTGTTGAACCGGATTTAAAATTAGCTAAAGCATCCGTAATAACCCAAAATAATTAGCATTTTTATTTATTAACAATCTTTCCACAGTCTTATTAACTAATAAAATTAGCAATTATTTAACCACCAACCTTTACACGTATACCCTTTAAATATTCGCATTGGCCTGCGCTGCAATAGAGCAGAAAACGTTATATTAGGAGGCTAAACCTTATATTAGCAGCTTTACACCAGAGTTAGCAGCCCACAACTTTCATGTTTTCATTGCACCTGTCTGTCTTTCGCTTCACTGCAGTAGTCCTCCTGGGGCTACTACTGCAGGCGGGCATTTGCCAGGCGCAGCAAGTGCCTACCCGGCAGGACACCCTGGTTGCTCCCGCTGACACCACCTTCCGCAAGTTTGATGACCGCGTGATGAACAACCTGCGCGAACTATCGAAGCGCAAGACCATCATGGGCAAACTGCTGAAGGCGATCCTGGTGTTTGACCGCAAAGACGAAGAAGCGCTCGGGCTGGATGCCGAGCTGATCCAGCGGGAATATGAGCGGCACAACTACAAGATCGTACGCCGGATCAATATCATGACCCTGGATGCCCTGGGGTATTCTATTAATGACACTACCCGCGTACCGCGCAACTTCCTGGAGAAAGCCGGCAACTCGCTGCATGCTAAAACCCGGCGCTCGCTGGTGCGCAACAAGCTCCTTTTCCAGACGTTGGAGCCCTTGGAGCCCCTGGCACTGGTCGAGTCGGAACGCTTGCTGCGCCAGACGGATTACCTCCTGGATGCCCGCATCATCGTAGACGAACGCACCACGACCGAGGACAGCGTGGATGTATTTGTGATCACTAAGGACATCTTCAGCCTGGGCGGCTCGGGTTCCTATTCTCCTTCTTCTGGCTCCGGCCGGGTGTCGCTGCGGGAGCTCAACTTCCTGGGGCTGGGCCACCAGGTGCGTGGCCTCTACCGCTTCAACATGGACCGCCCCCGCTCCTGGGAGGTGGCAGCCGGGTATACCATAGAAAACATCAGCAACACCTATATCCGCTCGGAACTGAATTATGTAAATGAGAATTTCTACAAAGAAAAAAGCGCCTTTCTGCGCCGCGATTTCTTCTCCACCACTACCAAATATGCCGGAGCCCTGGGTATAGCGCAGGTAGAAGAACGGTTGCTGCTGCCCTCCACTCCCGAAGACACGGTGCAGCGTTTCACGGATCTGAGCTACAACCGCCAGGATTTCTGGCTGGGGCGTTCTTTCAAATTCAAGAGCTATAACCTGGGCTACGAACCACGGGGCAGGGTGATTGCCGGGCTTCGCCTGATCAATACCAACTACGGCGTAAAACCATCCGATGCCTACCAGGACAACATCATGATCCTGGGCAGCCTGGGCTACAGTGTGCGCCGCTACTACAAAGACCGGTTTTTGTATGGTTTTGGCCGTACGGAAGACGTGCCGGCAGGCACGCTCATTTCCGCCACCTATGGGTATGAAAAAGGCAAGTTATTTGACCGCCGCTACCTGGGCTTAGACCTGTCGGTGGCCCGGTATACCCCTACTTTCGGCTACCTGTATGGCCGGGCCGGGTATGGCTCCTTTCTCCGGGGAAGCAAACTGGAACAAGGCGTGCTGGAACTGGAATCCCTCTACTTCACCAGGCTCTACGAAAAAGGCAACTGGAAGCTCCGACACTTCGTTACCGGGCACGGCACAATCGGCCTCAACCGCAACCCCGAAGAACTGCTCTCCATCAACAACGAAGATGGCTTGCGGGGATTCCGGTCTGACCTGCTGCGGGGCAACCGGCGCATCGTCCTCAACTATGAAGCCAACCTGTACACGCCTTTTTCGCTCTTCGGCTTCCGGCTGGCCACACTGGCCTTCCTCGACGTCGGCTGGCTGTCTTCCGGCAAAAAGAGTTCTCCGCTCCAGAACAAACCTTACAAAGGCTTTGGTGTAGGTATACGTTTCCGGAATGAGTACCTGTCCTTCAGCACAATACAGATCCTGGTGGGCTATTATCCCAAGATCCCGCACAACGAAGACTTCAGCAACTTTAAGGTGTACGAGTCCTCCCGGCCATTTTATGATTTTGCCGATTTTCGTTTTGAAAGACCGGGTGTCGCCGAATTTCGCTGATATTTTGTATCCTTTTGGGCTCTTTTCTGTACAAAGACAGAACATTTACAAACCCGAACATGGAAAAGCTAAGAGAAAAATCAGAATATGAAGGCAACCCGGTAGGACTCTCCAAGATCACGGCAACTGCAATGGCCCGTGAACTGGACCGACATCTGTCTTCTTTTATCACCTTATTCAACCAGTACCACAAGCACCACTGGATGGTAGAAGGTCCGCAGTTCCGTGACCTGCACCTGTTCTTCGAGGAGCACTATACCCAATTGCACGAGCAGTACGACGCGTTGGCCGAGCGCCTGACGGTGATGGGCTACTGCCCGACCTGCCACCCGGCCAGGCAGATAGAACTCTCCTACATCCAGCATGAGGAGGAAGGCGTGTTCCGTATCCGGGAGATGCTCCAGAAAGACATGGAAGATGAGAAGACCATCGCCGTGGAGTTGCGCAAGTCCATCAAACTGGCTTTACAGCACGAGGACTTTGCCACCAAAGCGATCCTGGAAGGCATCCTGATCAAAACCGAAGACCGCTGCCACCACATCGAGCACTTCCTGGGCGAAGACGGCCTGTCCATCGGACTGATCGCCACCCCGGATGATATCCTGGAAGAAAGCGACAGCAAGTCCAACGGCAAAAGCGATTCGAAAGCCGGCAAGAAAGCCCCTGCAAAAGCCAAAGCCTAATATGAAGGCTTATCCTTTCAAAAAGGCAGCTCGCGCGGGCTGCCTTTTTGTTTGCTTCCCGCACAAATCAGGAATACAGGTATAGCCGCCCGGCCTGGCAGGCTTTTCCCGGATCTTTAAACATTTTGTATCCTTTCAGGTTGTTTCCTGTTTATAAGATTAAATGGGCAGGTAGCGATCTAGGATAGCAAAACAGGTATAGCAGACATTTCGCTCATCTCATTTCCGGTTTCACTATATTTGTGAAATTTAGCAATACATCCCACCAATAGCATATGGTTGATCTTGGCAATTACAACGAACTGGAGATAGCACGCGAAGTAGATTTCGGTGTATACTTAACCTCAGAAGATGGCGACATCCTGCTGCCCCGCAAGTATATCCCGGAAGGCGCAAAGGTTGGCGACAAAGTGCGCGTATTCGTATACCGCGACTCCGAAGACCGGGTAATTGCGACCAACCTGACCCCTTACGCCACCGTGCGGGAGTTTGCCTGCCTTACCTGCAAGGATAGCACCCCTTTCGGTGCCTTCCTGGACTGGGGACTGGAGAAAGATTTGCTCGTACCCCTGCACAACCAGAAGGAAAAAATGCGGCCCGGCCACAAATACTGTGTCTATATCTACCTCGACGAAACGTCTGACCGCATCGTGGGCACCACCAAGCTGGGAAAATACCTGCACAACGAAGACGCGGGCACAGATCTGACCGAGAACCAGGAAGTAGACCTGCTGGTGGCAGGTTTCACGGAGATCGGCATCAAGGTGATCATCAACAACAGCTACATGGGCATGCTCTACAAAAATGAGGTATTCCAGGAGCTGCGCATGGGTGACAAAGTGAAAGGCTACATCAAGGCCCTCCGGCCCGACGACAAAATCGACGTCACGCTGCGTGCGCCCGGCACCACCGGTCAGGGAGAGTCTTCCGACGCTGCCGATAAGATTCTGGGTGTATTGCAAAAGGCGAAAGGCTACCTGCCCCTGTCGGACAGCAGCAGCCCGGATGATATCTACCGCATCATGGGCATGAGCAAGAAGACCTTCAAGAAAGCCATTGGCAGCCTCTACAAAGCCGGGAAGATCGAAATTGCAGAAGACCATATCCGGCTTCCATCCGACGAAGAGCAGGTATAGCCTGTGCGTCGGGTGCGCGCTTCCCCTTCGCCCGGCCCAGCTGCCTGCCTGAAATCCGGGTTGAGAAAGCACTTTCCTGTGGATAAGACCAGGGCGGGCTAATATCCCGCTGAAAGTTGCATATTTTCCAGACTTTACAGTAGTTAAACACGTACTTTTCAGCGTAACGAATTGCACATGCAAAAAACCCGAACTGCACTGATAGCCGGGGCAAGCGGACTGGTAGGCAGCCATTTGCTTCAATTACTTTTACTGAGTAACAGGTATAGCCAGGTGATCTCTGTCGGACGCCGCGAACTGCCCCTGATCCACCCGAAACTGGACCAGCAGCTGGTAGATTTCGACGACCTGAAACGCTATAAGTCGGAACTGGTAGCAGATGACGTGTTCTGTTGCCTGGGTACCACCATTAAGAAAGCGGGAAGCAAAGAAGCCTTTTACAAAGTGGACCATACCTATGTGACACAGCTGGCTGCCATTACGCTGGAAAAGAAGGCCACACAGTTCCTGGTGGTATCGGCGATGGGGGCTGATGCCGGTTCGATGGTCTTCTATAACAAAGTGAAAGGCGAAATGGAGCGCGATGTGCAGCAGATGGGGTTTCCGGCCCTGCACATACTCAGGCCTTCGCTGCTGCTGGGCGAGCGCGAGGAGCATCGCACGGGCGAAGAACTGGGAGCGAAGATCATGAAACCACTGGCTGGCCTGATGATCGGACCGCTGCGCAGGTACAGGCCGATACAGGCCGAAACAGTAGCCAAAGCCATGCTGCAGGCTGCCTCCAGCGACGGACTCGGCGTACACATATACCCTTCCGACAAAATAGAGCAGCTCGCCAGTTAACTCTACCGGCTGCTCCCCCGTAAGTGGCTAGGCGATCATCTCCTTCACTACTATGCCGAAGCAAAGCTTACACCATGCCTTCCCCAAGGCATCCCAATACGACCCGGAGTGGGTACGAAAGCATTCCATGGGCGAGAACGTCCTTTTCAACCTCGAAAGCCTGACCAAGTCCCTCCAACTCAAGCCGGGCATGCGGGTGCTCGACCTGGGCTGCGGCAAAGCGATCAGCTCTATCTTCCTGGCCATGGAGTTCGGGGTCACCGTCTGGGCCGTCGACGAGGCTGTTTCGGCCAGCGACAATTATCAGCGCATCCTCAGCGAAGGCTGCGAAGACAAGGTGTTCCCGCTGGAGATGGAAGCCCGCTCCCTGCCTTTTCCTGAAGAATACTTTGACGCCGTGATCGTAGTCGACTCCTATACCTATTTTGGGACGGACGAAAAATACCTGCCTTACATTGCACGCTTCATCAAGCCCGAAGGCCATATCGCCATTGTGGATGTGTGTTTCACCAAAGAGATAGATACACCGGAGCAGGCGCCGGAATTCCTTCGGGAAGATTATCAGAACTATTGGTACTTTATCCATACAATAGACTGGTGGCGCAAGCTGTGGGAGAAGACCGGGCTTGTGCAGATTGAGGCCGCTGAACAACTGCAGGAGGCGGAACTGGTGCGGGAGCAGTACATCAAAGATTATGAAAAGGAGGACGAGCCCGACGCGTTTGCCAAGGCATTAAAATCTGACGATCAGAAGTTTATCACCTTTTTCAAGCTGATCGGGCAGCGCACCGGAAAGACGGCCTACCTGCAGTCCTACAAGTGAGTGGCATAAAAAGTTACACCAATCCGCAATATTAGTTTTTTACAACGTTAGAAGTTATAATTTTGCACCCTGCCGGCAAGAGGTGCTTGCCCGGTGAGCTGCATGTTTAACTTTTAGCAAAACAATGAAAACATTTTATCGCGTAGGTTTCACCCTAGCCTTGGTGATGACGCTGGCTTTCGGTGCCCAGGCGCAACAGTACAAGACTGGCATCGGCTTCAGAGGAGGCGTTGCTTCCGGCCTTACTATAAAGCATTTCATCAAAAGCGATGCTGCCATTGAAGGTATCCTGAGCACCAACTTCAGACACAGAGGTGGGGTGATCACCGTACTTTATGAAAAACACGCCCCTGCCTTCAACGCGAAGGGGCTGCAGTGGTACTATGGCCTGGGTGGCCACGTGGGCTTCCACGAAGGACGCCACTACTATGTGCGTCATCACAAGCACTACGATGAGTACTATCACGACAACGTAGTGAGCTTCGGTATCGACGGGGTGTTGGGTCTGGAGTACTACATCCGTGACATTCCGTTCACCATCGGTGCTGACATCAAGCCATACTTCAACATACCGCGCGGCGGTGGCTACTGGGATTCAGCCCTGCACGTGCGTTACGTATTTTAGTACTGCGTTTCAATAACAAAAAAGAAGGCCTGCTATACCTCAACAGCAGGCCTTCTTTTTTATTTCTCCTCAGTTTAGGCTACCTGACGGGGATTAAGTACTTGCTGACTATTACGCCACCCAGCACGCCATACCCATTGGTGTCGTTCCGGTGCACCTGGGTATACTCCGCAAAGGGATTGTCATCATTATCGCGCTGAGACTGCAGCGTCTGGTAGAACAGGTATTCATCCCTAGTCAGCTGCTGTACCTGCACTTCCAGGTAATGTGTGTACCTTATTTTCCCATTCCATCTCAGAAGTTGGCACCATTACCCGGTTACTCAGCGTGATCTGGCCCGAGTTGTAGAGCTCGTCCGAAAACAAGGTGCCTAACCAGAGCTGTTCCTCCATACCACGCGGTGGAATACAGGTAAGTTTGTGTTCATAGAAAGATCGAAATGAATTGCCAGGAAAACCGATAGCACCAGACACACCTGCACATCCTACAAATAAATAGTATATTATAAATATATACTTATCCCGATATAATGCAACAGGGGCTGCTCTATATTTAGAGCGGCCCCTGCCAAACTATTTCTATCTTTTATCTATCGACGCTGTTTATGCAATACCTGTTATGTTGTATACCTATTATGCTATACCTGTTTTACTTTTTTAGGAACTCCGATACGAGAAAGGTATTGTATAACCCGCTGCCGGAATGCTCGTTCAGGAAAAGGCAATACAGCAACACCGTGTCTCCGTTTCTGACCTCTTCGGCAAATGGTGCCTCGAGTTGCCGCTGCATCGGCGCCCAGAACCGTACGTCACCCGCCTGGAACAAATACTCGTGCTCCAGCAGCTCCTCCAGCTGACCGGGGTCACCTACCGTCCTACCCAGCACATACTGCATGGATTTCATAACCTTGGCATCCAGCCTTCTTTTGAGTCCCAGGTAAGTTGCCGCAAACCGATACTTGCCGGCCCTGAAATAGTGGGCTTCTTTTCCGGAAATAGCTTCTATGCTGTCGGCATAATGTTGCTCAGAGTCCAGGAGCTCCGCCAGGTTGATCAGGCTATACCTCTCATCCCATTTTTCAAAACCTGCCTGCGCAAAGCTCTGCCCTGACAAGAGCAGGATGAGACTAAGTATACCGAGCACATTCTTCCACATACTTTCAAGGCTGGGAGCATCTTAAAACGCAATATGCACCAGGGCGTCGCCCTGGTTGATCACCGGCATGTTGTTGAGGCCGATCACGTAACCGGCGGCCGGGGCATTCAGGCGCACTTCCATTTCACCATAGGGATCTGTGATGCTGCCAATGTTCTGGTTTTTCTTCACGTAGTCCCCTTCCTTCACCGTGCACCGGAACAGGCCGGCATTCTTGGCCCGCAGCCAGATATCCTTCATACAGATTTTCGTGGCCTCTGTTGCCATGGGAGCGCTCGCTGCCATACCCAGGTGGTGCAGCAAACGGCTGGTTCCTTCAATACCCATAACGATGCCGCGCTCGTCAAAGCGCAGCGATTCGCCTGTTTCGTATACCAGGATGCGCTTGCCCAGTTTGGCGGCCTCCTTGCGCAGGGAGCCCTGCCGGAAAGGGGCATTCAGGGTGAAGGGAGCGGCAAAGGCCTCTGCCATCTCCTGGTTGCGTTCGTCTGCCAGCACGCAGCGTATCTGCGGGTAGTTGCCCCTGCTCGAGCCGCCTGTATGGAAATCTACGCCATAATGTACGTAGGGCATGACCTCTTTCATGAACTTGTGGGCCACCCGGCTGGCAAGCGAACCCTCTTTGTTGCCCGGGAAGCTGCGGTTCACGTCTTTCCCATCCGGCACCTCCCTGGAGAAATTCAGAAAACCATAGATGTTGAGGATAGGTACGGCGATGATGGTTCCCTTCAGCGGGTACAGCATTTTTTTGGTGAGCATGCGCCGGATAATCTCCGTGCCGTTCACCTCGTCGCCGTGCATGCCGGCCATCAGCAAGACCACCGGCCCGTCGTGTACCGACCGGAACACATAGACCGGTATATCGATCACCGTGCCGCTCGGAAGCTTGGAGATCACCAGTTTGGTCAGCACCTTTTCCCCACGGTCTATCGCTACCCCGTTAATCTTAATCGTCTCAGGCATGCTATTCACTTACTCGTTTAGCCGCTTTCTTCTGAACCAGGCCTTCGACATACTCAATGATTCTGCCTGCAATGTCTTTCTGGGTAGCTTTTTCGATCCCCTGAAGCCCCGGAGAAGAGTTTACTTCCAGTATGAGCGGTCCCCGCTTGGACTGCAGCATGTCTACACCTGCCACTCCCAGGCCCAGGGATTTAGCTGCCAGCAGGGCGGCCGCTTTTTCCTGCCGGCTCAGTTTGATCAGGGTCGCATTGCCGCCGCGGTGCAAGTTGGAGCGGAACTCGCCTTCCTTTCCCTGCCGTTTCATGGCCCCGACGACTTCTCCGTTCACGACAAAGGCCCGAATATCAGCGCCTGCCGCTTCGGATATAAACTCCTGCACAATGATACGGGCCTTCAGGTTGTGGAACGCCTCGATCACCGACTCAGCTGCTTTCCGGGTCTCCGCCAGTACCACGCCCAGCCCCTGGGTGCCTTCCAGCAGTTTGATCACCAGCGGGGCACCGCCTACTTCTTTCACCAGCCCGGAGGTTTCTTTGGAATAATTGGTAAAAGCGGTCTTTGGCATGCCCAGGCCTGCACGTGACAGGATCTGGCTGCTGCGCAGTTTGTCGCGGGAGCGCACAATGCTCTGGGAGTCCACGGCGCTCTTTACCTTCATCATCTCAAACTGGCGTACGACCGCTGTCCCGTAAAATGTAACCGAAGCTCCGATCCGCGGAATCACGGCGTCAAAACCAGTCAAGCGCTCTCCTTTGTACAGTATGTGCGGGTCACCCTGTTCGATTACCAGGTCGCAGCGCAGGTGGTCCAGCACGAGAACTTCGTGCCCGCGTTGCTGCGCCGCCTCTACCAGGCGTTGGGTAGAGTATAACTTGGGGTTGCGGGAGAGAATCGCTATTTTCATAAAAACTATTTATTCTTTTTCTGTTTGTTATTGAATTTGAGAGAGACGTTTTTACGGGAAACATCTACTATAAACCTTCCTTTGAGCAGTTTGCGGCCGATCAGCACCGGATACTTCATGTCACTGCGGTCAGAGAGGGAGAACTCCGCCTCTATCAGTTCATCGAAAAGCTGGATCTGGGTCGTGATCACATAACGCTCCTGCACATCGCCGAATGAGTTACGGATATCACGCAGGGTATAGTCAGAAAACTCCAGTTTTTTATGGTTGTACTGCGGGTGAGACGGGTCTAATAAGTCGAGCGCGATCACTTTGGTTCCGTCCGGCCGTACTTCTTCGTGTATATCGGAGCAATGTATGGCCGAGGTATAGGCGCCCGTGTCTATCTTGGCTTCGATTTCCTCAATGCCCAATTTAGGGAAGGCGACCATTTCACGCCGTCCGATCACTTTCTTTTCAGTTTTGGGCTTTTTTAGTTTTTCCTCTTTCATCGATGGCCAATTTAAGGATAATGGACAAGGTATGCGGCATGCGGCTTACTTTTTTGAAAAGCCTCTTGCAGCCGGTGCCATACCTGGTCCCTCTTAAACGGAAGGAGAAGCCGGAGGTATAGCACCTGTTTTTTTCCGGTGCAGCAGCTCGGCTACTTCCTGCAGCAGATGCGAATGCCCTGTCTGGAGTATCACCAGCTCCCCTTTCTCAAGTGCTTTCACAAAGACACTCACCCGCCGGGGCGAAATGATCTGATCGAATGCTCCCAGGAACATGGTAACGGGTACCTGCTGCGTGTTGAGTAAACGGACAATATGCCGGATATCAAAATTCAGCTCCCGAAAGCCGATCCAGCTGCGGTATACCCGCAGGCGTTTCTCGGTGCTGTCCATCTGGTAACGGGCAAACCGGAGGAGGCTTTTGTGGATCATGTTATACCGGTTGAGCACGTTGAGGAGCCTGAAGAAAGGCTCTGGTTTGAGCACCGTGCGCTTGAAGAGCTGTTGCAGCCAGCCCGGGTAGGTGGCGATGTTGTACCAGAAGCTGGTCTTGATGCCGTCCGGCGCGATCAGGAAGAGCTCCTTTACCTGCTCCGGAAAACGCTCTACTAGCGTAAGCGCAAACTTCCCCCCCATGCTGAAGCCCATCAGGGAGAAGGCTTCTATCTGCTCTTTGCGCAGAAATTCTGCCACGATCTCCTGCAGAAAATCCTTGTCCAGCGGCATGTTGTTTTTGTGCAGCTGGCTCTGGCCGTGAAAGAAAAGGTCGAACGCAAAAATGGTATAGTCGCCCCCCAGGGCATGCTCCATGGGCAGGTAGTAGCTGCCGCTCTGGCCATAGCCGTGAAAAGCCAGCAGCGCCTGGCTGCCTTGCCCCAGCACCCGGTAATGTAGTTTTGTTCCTTCGTGAATGATATAAGGCATTCTTAGGTATAATGAGAGCTCGTCTGAAATTGTCAGGTATAGGCTGAAGTCTGCAGGTATAGCGCCTAAGCTGATCCGGCAGCAGCCTAAGACTTATTCGGCATGCATACAAATAAGGTTGGTCATCAGGAGCATTATTTACGCAGAAGCAGAAAAATGTGCCGGTTGGCAAACTTGTGGCGGATCACAACTTCGACACGCCCCCGGATACAATAAACTTCATCACATCGCTGCTGGGCAGGTCCAGATATACCACGTGCTTCTTGGGCACGACGAAAAGCTCCCCTGAGAAATTATAGGAGTGCGGGAAGTACACCGCTACACGGTCTTCCAGGTTGAGGGAGCTTATTGTTTCCTGGGTTACAAAGCCAAACTTGAGATTTTCTGACTCCTCCGACATCCTGACCATCACGGGCTTGTTGAACTTCTGGTTGTCGCCCACGAAGGCATCGAACAGGTCTTTGATACTCGAATATACAATGCCGACAAGAGGCACTTTGTTGAACCATCGCCCGGTGACAACGATGAAGGGTTTTACAAAGAAGGAAGAACTGATAAAGCCTACCAGCGTGAGCAAGATGAACATCAGCAGGATGCCCAGACCAGGTATACCCAGGTCAAACAAACTGTCGAGCCAGTCAATGATGGCGGCCACGATCCATACCGTGATCGTAAAAGGGGCAATGATGAGGAGCCCGTTCAGGAAATAGCGTAGAATACGTCTCATACCGGATGATTCACAAAAAAGGCTCTGCCAAAGCAAAGCCCCAGGCAGCAATATGCTACCCCTATCAGTAGTGCAACAAAGCTATGCTAATTGCTCTAAAGCTATACTATCTGAAGATTAAATTTATTGATGCTGTCTGCCACCTGCTGCATCAGCCACATCGGGGTGGAGGTAGCGCCACAGATGCCGACACTCTCCGCGTTGGCAAACCAGGCTTTGTCCAGTTCCTCTTCGTTTTCGACAAAGTAGCTGTTGGGGTTGTGCTGCTTGCACACGCTGTAGAGCGCTTTCCCGTTCGAGCTTTTCTTTCCGCTCACAAACACCACCACGTCGTGCTCTGTGGAAAACTTAGCCAGTTGCGGCTCCCGGTTCGATACCTGGCGGCAGATGCTGTCGTTGGCATTGAAGGCAGGCACGGTGCTGTCCTGGTTGGCCTGCCGGATACGCTCCTCGATCAGGGCCTTGATGTGGTAAAACCCTTTCGTGCTCTTGGTGGTCTGGCTGAACAAGGTGACCGGGCGCGAAAAGTCTATCTTATCCAGATCCTCTTCCGTCGTGACAATGATGGCCTCATCTCCTGTCTGGCCGGCCAGGCCGATCACTTCCGCATGGCCTACCTGCCCGTAAATCACGATCTGCCCGCCCTGTGTTTTATCTGAGTCAAAGGCATGCTTTACCCGGTTCTGCAGCTTGAGCACTACCGGACAGGAAGCATCTACCAGCTCAATGTTGTTTTCTAACGCTAGCTTATAGGTTTCCGGCGGCTCCCCGTGCGCCCTAATCAGCACCTTGGTGTTGCGCAGTTCTTTGAGTTGCTCCCGGTCGATGATGCGAAGGCCTTTTTTGTAGAGGCGGTTCACTTCCATGCTGTTGTGCACGATGTCGCCGAGGCAGTAAAGCTCCTCACAATTCTCCATTTCGTCCTCTGCCATCTGGATGGCAAATTCCACACCGAAGCAATAACCGGAATTCTTATCTATCGTTACGTTCATTTCTTTTTTCTCTATTCCTGTAAGGCGTACTCTCCGTTGAAGATACGGGAAGTGACCTTGTTGAGTACAAACTCCACCTGCTCATCGATGGTCATGTGCGAGGTATCCAGCAAAAAGGCATCATCGGCGCGTCGTAGCGGACTTTCCTGGCGGGTAGAGTCGATGAGGTCACGCTTGAGCAAATTCTCCTTGATCTCGCCCAGGTTGATGAGCTGCTTCTTGGCCAGCAGTTCATCCTGCCGGCGCTTGGCGCGGGTGTCCACATCGGCGGTCATGAATATCTTCACTTCCGCATCCGGAAAAACAGCCGTACCGATGTCGCGCCCGTCCATCACCACACCCCGCTTTCTGCCCATTTTCTGTTGCTGCGCCACCATGGCCCGGCGCACTTCTTTGACCACACTCACTTCGCTTACCTGGTTGGAGATGTACATCCTGCGAATCTCATCCTCCACATTAAGGCCATTTAGGAATACTTCGTTCCGTTTGGCCTTTGGGTTGTAATGAAAGGAGACATCGATTTTATCCAAGGCGTCTTTTACCTCTTTGGGATTGGTAAGCGTTACGTGGTGGTCCAGGAAATAAAGTGTAACCGCTCGGTACATAGCGCCCGTATCGATGTAGGCATATCCAAGTTCGGCAGCCACCAGTTTAGCAGTTGTACTTTTGCCGCATGAGGAGTAGCCGTCTATGGCGATCACAATTTTTTTCATGATAAGCTGCTGGGAATTAGTTGGAGTCGCAAGGGCATGGTGCGTTGCCACGCTTGCTTTTTTTCATGTAGGATGCCGTCTTTTTCTGTTGAGGTGTTTTCGCAGTGCAGCCTGCCAGTGTGCCGGTGGCCAGAAATCCTGCAAGTACCAAATATGAAATTATCTTTCTCAAAACGACTGAATTTAATGCAAATATAAAGTAATTTACGGGTTCAAGCCCTATTCAGGGGCAATTTAAATCACCAAGCCATTCCTGCCATGCACAGCCCATATACCGTTAGCGGACGCATCCTAGACCTGCACCAGCAAGAGATTTTTGAAGGCACAGTTCATGTGTCAAACGGCCTGATTTCTAAAATAGTTCGTGAGGCGACCTCCTCGACCCGGTATATTTTGCCCGGCTTCGTGGATGCCCACGTGCACGTGGAAAGTTCCATGCTGGTCCCCTCGGAATTTGCCCGCCTGGCTGTTCCGCACGGCACGGTGGCCACCGTTTCGGACCCCCACGAGATTGGCAATGTGCTCGGGCTGAAAGGGGTAGAATACATGGTAGAGAATGGCCAGAAAGTGCCCTTTAAGTTTTACTTCGGTGCCCCTTCCTGCGTGCCGGCAACGCCTTTCGAGACAGCCGGTGCTGAGATAACGGCCGCTGACATCGAAACCTTGTTTCAGCGGGACGAAATTAAGTACCTGGCCGAAATGATGAACTGGCCGGGCGTACTGCACCGCGACCCGGTGGTGATGGAAAAGATCGCTCTGGCCCAAAAGTATGGCAAAGCTGTGGACGGGCACGCGCCCGGCCTGCGCGGCGAACAGGCAGCGCGCTATGCATCGGCCGGCATCACGACCGACCACGAATGCTTCACGGCCGAAGAGGCGCTTGACAAACTGGCCGTGGGCATGAAAATTCTCATCCGCGAAGGCAGCGCCGCCAAAAACTTCGAAGCGCTCATCGGCCTGCTCGCCGATTACCCGGATCAGATCATGTTCTGCTCGGACGACAAGCACCCCGACAACCTCGTGGAAGGCCACCTGAACCTGCTCGTGAAGCGGGCGCTGGCCAAAGGCCACGACCTGTTTCATGTGCTGCGGGCCGCCTGCCTCAACCCCGTGCTGCACTACCAACTGGAGGTAGGACTGCTCCGCGAAAACGACCCGGCCGACTTTATCGTGGTGGATGACCTGGAGAACTTTGGCGTACTGGCTACTTATATCAACGGGCAGCTGGTGGCAGAGAACGGGAAGACCCACATCAGCTACACGCCCAGTGAGGAAGTCAATAACTTCAATACCGAGCCGAAGCAGCCAGAGCAGTTCCGGCTAGCGGCAGACAGCGCCACCAAAATCCGAGTCATTGAGGCCTTTGACGGACAGTTGATCACGCACCAGGTATGGGCCGAGCCAAAAACCGAGCAGGGCTACCTGGTGTCGGACCCGGCGCAGGACGTGCTCAAGATCACGGTCGTGAACCGCTACGAAAATACTGATCCTGCGGTGGCCTTTATCAAAAATGTAGGTATAGCGCGGGGTGCCATCGCCTCCTCCGTGGGGCATGATTCGCACAACATCATTGCGGTGGGGGTGGATGACGAGAGCATTGCCCGCGCCGTGAACCTGATCATCCGGGCCAAAGGGGGCGTTGCGGCCGTAGATGGTGCGAGCGAGCAGTTGCTTCCCCTGCCCGTAGCCGGCATCATGTCTGCTGCCGATGGCTATGAGGTGGCCCAGGCTTATTCGGCCATAGACCGCATGAGTAAGGAGTTGGGTAGCAAGCTGGCCTCCCCTTTTATGACGCTTTCCTTCATGGCTTTGCTCGTGATTCCATCGCTCAAGCTCAGCGACAAAGGATTGTTTAACGGAGATGACTTTAAATTCGTACCTGTAGCTGAATAGTATACCTGGTCATATCCAGGTATAAGACCCAAGCCCTGAGGGGCTCTAGCGAATGGAGGAATTTATCATTTTTGTTGTCGGTGCGCTCGTGAGCGGGTTCGGCACTATTATCGGATTTGGAGGCGGAGTGTTCATGGTGCCCATCCTGATCATCTTCTTTGGGTATAACATCGAGATTGCCATCGGTGCTACCATGTCTGCCCTGGTGCCGGCTTCCATCATCGCTTCGGTTTTCAACCTTCGGGACAGGAGTATCGATTACCTGGTCGGTTCGCTCATCCAGTTCCCGGCTGTGGCCGGCACTGTTCTGGGTGCTTTTATGGTCGCCTTTCTGCCGGTGGCGGAGTTACAGCTCTTCTTTGCGTTGTTCGTGGTGGTAGTGGGTGTCTACATGGTGGCTCCTCCTAAGAAAAAAACCAGACGGCACTCGGGTATGATGTACCGCATTCGCCGGGCTCCTACGTCCTTTATCCGGAAGAACAGGGCCAAGCACCTGGCCTACCGCCTCAATGCAGGTATAGTGTCTGTGTTTGGTTTCGTATCCGGCATCATCGCAGGACTTTTCGGGATTGGGGGCGGCTTCCTGCAAACGCCCATCATGATCAAACTCTTCCGTATACCTTCCCAGATCGCTACCTCCACCTCACTGTTTATCCTGGTGATCACCAGTTTTACCGGTTTCATCAGCCACTACCTGCTCGGGAATGTGCTCTGGAGCCGCAGCTTACCCCTGATGGCTGCTTTTGCCCTGGGTGCCGTTGGCGGCAACCTGATGAAAAAGCACCAGCCTCCGGCTCAGAACATAGATAAGCTCATCGGGATCGGACTGCTGCTGGCGGGCGCGGGCGTCATGCTGAACCTTGCGATCAAGTCTAATTTCGGCTTTTCCTTCTAAATGAAAACAGCGTGTAGAGAAGGCTACTTCTCTACACGCTGTTTTCATTTAGACCTTCCCGCAGGCTTACTTATTACTTTCTTCTACTTTGAAATGTTTTGCGATCAGCGCATTTACTTTCTCAGCTGACAGGGGCTTGGTGAGGTACTCTGCCTGATACTTCCGGGCCGCTGCTGTATCCTGCGGATGGGTGGAGGTGGTCAGCACAGTCAATACGATGCTCTTTCGGAAATCATCACTCAGGCGCTTGTAGAGGTCGAGCATCTCAAAACCATCCATCACCGGCATGTTGATATCCAGAAAGATAAGCTGCGGCTGAAAATAATTTTCATCGGTATGTTCGTAATTATTATTACTCACATTGTAGAGGTAATCAAAGGCCTGCTTTCCATTGACAAACGTGCGGATGTTATCGGTTACCTGCATCCGTTCGAGCAGACGCTGGTTCAGGAAATTGGTGGTGTCATCGTCGTCAATAAGTAAGATGCCTGATAGTTTTTTCATAATTTAAATCAAAATGCAGCTTTCATACTTGAACATGGAAAGCAAATAATAAAGGGGAATGCCGGCTCCAACTTCAAAGGCTACGTCGGCAGGGCCACCCACGTTTTCCATAATACGTTTCACGATGTAGTCCTACCCCGTCTCCCACTGCCCCGGTTATGCAACCGCTTGAAAAGGGGGAACATCTTTTTTCGTTTCCACGAAGCTCAACCCCACTGGAATTAACCGCTACAAACAAAAATATAGAATCTTCTCCAACATTCGTACTAAAACTTGCAATTGCTTGCCGGTCAGGTAAGCTGTACATCAATGCATTAATCAGAAGACCGTAGAAAACACCCCTCCGATCGCTGCGTTTTATGCCGGTATCGGGGCACCTTGCAAAGTCAACCGGAAGGCATGCATTGGGCTGCACGACACCATCAGCAACGAATTTTGACCTGCTATACGCACTGAGCCTTTCCTGTAGAAGACAGTATGCAGGAAAGCACAAAAAAAGGCCTGCAACGAACGTTACAGGCCTTTCGGGATTGCGTAGGTATGACGAATTAGTCGATGTAGCCTTGGGCCCGCATCCAGTCATCGTTGTATATTTTGGCCAGGTAGCGGGTACCATGGTCCGGCAGCAGTACCACGATCACGTCGTCCTCTGTCAAGTTGTTTTCACGGGCATACTCCAGCGCACCGAATACCGCCGTTCCGCAGGACCAACCCACAAACAGGCCTTCTTCTTTGGCTAACCTTCTGGTCATAAGAGCGCCGTCTTTGTCCGTCACTTTGAGGAAGGTATCGATCACATCGAAGTCTACGTTTTTGGGCAGAATGTCTTCGCCTATACCCTCCGTGGCATACGCGTAGATCTCATTCTCATCAAAAATCCCCGTTTCCTTGTACTTCTTGAAAACGGAGCCATACGTATCGATGCCTACCGTGATGACCTCCGGCTTCTGCTCCTTGAGGTATCGGGAAATACCCGTCACGGTGCCGCCGGTGCCTACGCCGGTCACAAAGTGGGTTACTTTGCCTTCGGTCTGCTCCCAGATCTCCGGGCCGGTCGATTCGTAATGGGCTGCCCAGTTGGACATGTTGTCGTACTGGTTCGGGTAAAATGAATTCGGGATCTCCTCGTTGAGGCGCTTTGCCACCGAGTAGTAGGAATCCGGATGGTCGGGTGCCACATTGGTAGGGCATACCCTTACTTCTGCGCCTACAGCACGCAGGATGTCCATTTTCTCTTTGCCCTGTTTGTCAGACAACGTAAAAATACACTTATACCCTTTGGCAATCGCTGCCAGTG